>CAUWNG010000025.1:0-35326 GCA_963560005.1 uncultured Clostridia bacterium | reverse complement strand
ATCCTGCATTTTGTAATCTCGTTTTCCTATCTTCTCCATTTCCCCATTTACCTGCTATCACTTCATTTGCAATAGTCTCATTTGACTTTTTATTTGAAGTAGATTTTGAAGATGCACCTAGAAGTTCATTTACTCTATTTTGTACTGCATTAGCATCATATCCTGCTGCAGCTAACTTATTAAATCTATCTTGTCCATTTCCCCATTTCCCTGCTATTACTTCTTTAGCAACTTCATCTACAGATTTCAATTTTGGTTTACTTTCTGCTTTTTTGCCAGTTAATTTTTCATTTACTATACTTTGAATAGCATTATAATCATATCCTGCTGCAGTTAATTTATCTTTTCTGTCTGCACCATTTCCCCATTTTCCTGCTATTACTTCATTTGCAATTTCTTCATTTGATTTTTTACTTGTGGTTTCTGCTGCAGAAATTGTTTGTCCATTTATTTTATTAGCTTCTTCTATTATATAATCTAACTTACCTAATAAGTAATTACCGTGGACAAGTTGTAGCGGTATACATTCTATGCCATACAACATTTTTACCTTTTACCAACTTACCTAGATTGTTTCTTTTTGCTATATCAGCAACTAATTGTATAAGTTTATTTAAAACAGGATCAGAAACAGGATAATCTCCACCTAACGCACAATTTGAAACTTCTATTGTTACAGATTTGCAGTTAGAATCCCAATTTGAATTGCAATAAGATGTATTGGCTTCATCTACATATAATCCTACTTCTGCATCTTTACCTATACCATAATTACTTGATGCTTTTCTGCTTCCATTTTTAAATATATTTCCACATTGTGCTGCAGTTAATATTCCTGCCATATGATGTATAGCAACATATTCAATTCTTCTTCCGCTTCTTCCAACAGTATAATTGTTAGAATGTGCTGGTACTTTTACACTTACTAAATTTGAATTACCCATTATTCTTCTTCTCCTTTCCCATTTGTAAATTCTTTTTCCATTTCTTCAGATAAGACAACTTCATTTTCTTCCATAAAAAATCATTCCTTTCTTTGATAAAATTAAATACTGGAAGATTTTTTATATTTCTTCCAGTATTTTATGAATTCCAGAAAATTTTTCTGGAAACCTATAAAAAACGGCTTGCGACGTTGCGTTTTAAGCCGTTTTTATTTTTAATTAGTATAATTACTCTACTTGTTTTTTGCATCATAAGCAACAACAGCGGTTCCTACACCACCAACTGCGGTAATTACTGCTGATATTACACCATTAACATCTAATCCTTCAATATTTATTACACATCCTATTATTGATGCTATTGCTATTATAATTATGTTTTGAATTGTAATTGGTAGGTTGTAATTCCATCCCATTTTTTTAGATAGTAATCCAGCACCATAAGTAAAAAGAGTTGTAATAATATAGACTAAAGTTTGTACTGTCATATCTGTTCCCCCTTTCTATTTTAATCCTAATTTAAAAAGAGCAAATGCTAGTATTGCATAAAATAAATAATCTATTAATTTATCCCACTTCATACCTTTTTGCTCTTTTCCTTTTTGTATATCGTTTTTTATTGATGTTACAGTATTTTCAACATTTCCCATTCTGTAATCCATTTTTTCCATTATAGAATAGGTTTTTTCAAGGCTATCCAATCTCGTATCATGTTCATCTAATCTTTTTGTATTTGATTTTGCTCTTTCTTCTAAATGAGCTATTGCAACTTCTGGACTATCCATTGGCATTCTCCTCTCTTGTAAAATTTTAAAGTTAAAAAATAACGCCCTTCATATTTTTAGGCGTTTTCTCCATATTCTTCTCCAGTTATTTCTTTATATTCCTCTTCTGTTATCCATTTTCCTACGGCATTATAGACTCTTGTTTTATTCCATATTCCGTTAGCATAATATCTTCTTACTTTTTCAAAATTCTTACTCATGCTTCTCCCTCCTCTAAATCAATATTTGACATCATTGCAAGGTATTCAATATCTGCTTGAGTTTTAATTTCTTTTAATTCATCTTGTGATAATTCTCTTAAAGCGAAATAATATCCATCTTTATAATGAACTATTTGTACTAATTCCATATGTTCATATTCTTGGATAACCTCTTTTCCATTCTCTATTCCTTCAATTACAACTTTTGATAAATTACCATTAAATATATCTGCTGTAATCTTAGTATCTGATATAAAATTATTTCCATTTAATCCTAAGTTTTCAAGTTTTGTTCCATCAAATAGCGTAATTTTCCATGATTTTTCCATGTTGGTACCTCCTTAAATAAATCATAATATAATTGAGACATATTTGTTATTTGTTGTCGTGACATATTTTTATAATTCGCTGCCATCCAACCTTTGAAAATATTCTCAATTTCATTGTATGTTAATCTATTATTATCTAATAGCCTTCTATATGCTTTTAGTTTTCTTCTTTGTCTAGTTATTGCTTTTGGATTTATTCTTCTAATAATTCTGCCTGTTTCTGTTAGCGAATATTTTAATTGTAGAAATTTAAATGTTTGTGATAGCTTTGCTATATGTGTTTTTTTAGGATTTATTATCAATTCCAATTTATCTGCAATTTTTAATACTCCTTCTAACACTTCATTTAAAAATTCTTTACTTTCATGAATGATATAACTATCATCTGTATATCTTCCATAATACTTACATCCCTTAACAATTTTTATATAGTTATCAATTCTACTTGGATATGCAATTCCAATGTTTTGACTTGGTTGTGACCCTATATTAATTCCTCTATCTCTATTAGATTCAATGCTAAAATCTTTAAATATCTTTTGTAAAATCCACATTGTCATTGCTCTTTCTTCGTTATTCACATTTCTTAACAAATTGTTCATAACTTGTAAGCATTTTTTATATGGAATGCTTGCATAATATCCGCTAAAATCCATTAAAAGAATATATCCATCATTGCTTTTATGTTCTCTATAATATTTATGTAAGTGTGCCTCTAATCTTTTTCTACTAAATGCTACACCTTTATTCTTTTGACTAGCTCCATTATCATATATTAAAAAAGGAGAAATTGCTGGACTTAATACTTCATCACAAAGCAAATGATTAACTGTTTTGTCAACCATTATGTTTGTTGTAATATTTCTCTTCTTACCTCGCTCTTTTATTACAAATCTAGTTCCGTTTTGTTGGTCTGTATGTCTTTTCAATCATTGCCTTTTGAATTTGTGCCGTTTCTAGTAATTGGTTCATTTCAAAAAGTTGTGACTTATATTTGAATGGAGCTCCAGCAATTGCTTTTTTCCCAGCTTCATAAATTAGATTAGCATCATAAAATTTATTCATAAAATCACTTTTATAGCAGTAATGATCGTGATCAACTGCATAATGATTAGCATTTATCAATCAGTTTTTTTACGGATTGAAGGGACAACCTTTCCTTTCCCTTTCCCATACTATTACCAAATGGAAACTTAGTCCATATAAAAATTTGTATAGTAGTGAAATCTGGACGCACACCGTTAGCGTTAGATGCACTGTTGTTGTTGGCATTACCGTTGTTGTTGACATTAGCGAAGTTAGATGCAGAAACGACATATAAAGATTACCCCAATTATATTTTATTGTTTTATATCTTTAAGAAATCTATTGTCAGTTTGTCTGAGCTTTTTTATCATATTAAATTCTTTTTGAATTTCTATGACTAAAGATGTGAATCTATTTAGATCAGCATATAAACATTCTCCAGCATATTGCAATTCATCTTGAAGAACATTGCAACAACTCATTGCTTTATCTAGCTCTAGTCGTCTTTCTTCAAATTCAGACATATATGTTGGAAATATTGTATTTGCTATTCTTAAATGTTCATTTATTCCACAGGCAGAATTTATAACTTTATCTGTTATTCTTAATATTTGATTATTAAAATACTGATATATTCTCTTTTTGGCTTTTTCTTTTAGCTTTTCATCTGTTATGTTTTTTGTGTTTTGTTCTACTACATCGTTAATTTTATTCAAATCAAAATAAAAGTTATTTTCTGCAAGTTTTGTTACTGCAGTTCTTATCTTATATGCATTATGAACTGTCTGTAATCTACTTTCACTTCTTTCGCTCTTCTTTATTTCTGACATTGCTAATCAAATTATCTCCTTTCCTTTATATTCCGCTAGGGACAAGCCCTAGCGGATGTTCGATTATTTGATTAGGAAAGCTGGACGCACACCGCCAGCGGTAGATGCACCGGTGTAGTGGGCACCACCGCCGCTGGTGACAAAAGCGAAGCTAGATGCAGAAACGACATCTCTAAGCCAGTACCAATAGCGATCTCCTGCATCATTTCTCGCTACTGTTAAATCAGGTTTTAATCTGAATAATGATAATTGTTGTTTGTCTGTTGTATAATTATATGCAATATTAGTACCATTTTGTATGTTATGGAATATATTACTACCATATACCATAATTTCATTCATTAATTCTATTGTACTATCAAACCATCCTCCAGCACTTTCATATCCATTTGTTACAGCATTTGTGAAAAGATTTCTATGCTGTACTATATGACTTGTTTCAAAATCATTTTGTATTACAGCTTTAAATGGTACTAAATATTCTGTATACATTTTACTACCAACATAAGCTCCAGTAGTAATATTAGTATCATTCATCTTAGCATTTCCCATTATTCTTTCTGGAATCATTAAGATATGTGGTGTCTTGCATTCAGTATCTCCCATATTTAATCGATAATTAATATCTGCAACTAAATACTTCCTTTTACTTACCTTTCCTATTATATAATCTCCTATAAAAACATCATCAAAAGTTCCTGCTGCTATTTGTTGTGATAGTGTACCATTATAGAATAGATCTGTTATATCTTTTCCTCTATATATTCCGTTGTGTGCACCTGCATTTTTAGGAACTATAACTTTTAGTAAATCATCTATTACTACCTTTTTTGTTTCTCCATTTGCACTATCAACAAATGGAATTACATCTTCATTGACTGGTAGTCCTTTTACTAACTCTGTTATCTTCTTAATCATAATTCTTTCCTCCTATAAAATAACATATTTTTTAAATTAAAATAACTATTTTGCAATATAACTGTATTACAAGCCAGCTACAATATACTCTCCATTTTCTGTTGCTAGTATTTCTCCTGTTTCTGTTGTTATTGGAGATATAGCATCCATAACAATTTCACTTAAGTTATCTATTTCAACTTGTAACTTTCCTGCTGCATCTTCTGATAATTGATCTTTCATTTTTTGAAACCATACATCAAAAGTTTTCTCCTCTTGTTTGAAGAAGTTTGACATTACTTTCTTAAATTCTTCGAAGTAAGCATCATGTTCCGCTTCTTGTTCTTTATAATATTGTTTGTATGCTTCTTGCCATTGAACATATAATGTAGAAGTATCAACTTGATATATAAGACTTGTTACCCAAGGACATTCACTACTTCCTCTGCAATCAGTAATCAAATTCTGTGTAATTTCTACACACGAAGGACTTATTCTAATATCCGCTAATCTAAACTCCGCTATATCCTCTTCTGTATTAATATTTGGATGCACAGGATTACTTGAAGCTTGTCCTTTTCTATAAACTATATTTCCAACTCTTCCTGTCTGTGTTTTATCAACTTGTGCTACAATACTATCAATTCTCGGTAGTACCTCCGAATTCTGTGATATAGTTATCATTAAGTCACTTGGATTTTCGAACCACTTGTCTCCAATCAAAGCATAACCTGCAGATACAATTACATTCATTTCATTACCTGCTGCAAAAACTTGTAGAAAGTCTGATGGTGTTCCTGCTGGTGTTGCAAAAACGCCATTACTTATCAATTTTCTATATGGTCTATTCATATCTTCTGCTGAATATGTTCTATCTTCATCGATTGCATCAAAAAAACCAGCATCTACTTTATATTTAACATCAATCTCCATTTTCTGCCTCCTATCTATTTTTATTATTCTATATTTTCAAAAGTTGGTTCCATAGTGTAACCATTATCATCTTGATTTTCTATTACTTCAGATATTCTCACATTAATGGAGATTCCATATTCGTTAACGATATTTACAATATCACCTAAATTATAATCTTCTTTATATTTATAGCTCATACCAACTATTATTTCTCCAGCAAAAGAAGTAATAGATGTATGTTCTGACATTTTTTCATACCCTGTGTTTTTTAGATTTTCCATATAAATATTGTTACATAATTGAACCTTTGTAATTTCTCCAGCATCATTCTTTGTGAGTATTGCAATGTTACTTCCATTTACTTGATAATAAATTACATTATTTATAACTTTTTCTTTTCCATTTGGATAATTTGTTAATAATTCATCATAATCAATTTCACTAGAAATATCACGAGCATCAACATATAATTCATGTCTATCAATTCCTCTACCATTTCCTATTGTTATTGTTTTTCTTGCTACGCCTTCTCCTTCTCCAGCAACTAACGCAACATTTTTTATATTGCTATCATCTTTCACATAATCTGTTGTAGAAATATTATCGTAATTATGTGAAAAAGTAATATATCTACTTATGTCATTACCTTTATACAACGCAAAAATAAAGTTACCATTATTAACAGTAACTTTATATCCCCATCCATATTGTTTGCATAATTTTTGTATCTTCTCTCCAACATTATCATATGTTACTTGTTCACGTATAGTCTCAGAAAAGCCTTTTTTGTTTGCAAGAGCAAAATTCTTTATTTTTCTATCTGCATTTGTTGGTTTAATAATCGAATCGTTAATCAAAGTCCTTATATAATCTTCAACTAATCCATTAAAATTAGTCTGCTTTATTACTATTCTTTGATTTAAGATGTCTGTTATATCATTTCCTATAAGAATTAGTTGATCTCCATTTTCTTCATCGGTCTGTAATTCTACTTTTTTAATTTTACAAACCATATCATCATCGTTTCGTGCAATATACTTACATTCCTTTATTTTTCTAAAATTTTCAATAGATGCAGATATAACTAATTCACAATCGCCAATGTCGTTATATCTCTTTGCCCATATTGCACTTGAATATGTATCAATTATATATTTTTTATTTAATTCATTATCTAATAAATAAAATTCTTCCATATAACCTTAAACTCCTAAATATACTTTGTAATAATTGAAATGAATATCTACTAAAATATCATCATTTCCATCATCTGCTAAAAAGCTGAAGTTGTTGTCTCCAATTCCTAATTGGAAGAACGTAGAACCACTTCTTACATAAGGAATTAAATTATATTCGATTGCATCTCTTGTTAATATTACTGATTTACTTCCTCTATTACAATTAATAACTAACTTATCATTTTTTTGAAATTCATAATCTATAATAAAATTTTCGCCTGTATCAACATTACGAATTTCTAATTTATTAACTGTTCCCATAAATTTTACATTGATAATTAATCCTGTCTTACTCTCACTATCATTTATAACATTTGTTACTTTTTCAAGTTCAAAAGAAGAAAAAGGAATTGGTTTATCTATATTTATAGAAAATGGGAAAGTAAATCGTTTAATAACTTTTGAAATACTTTGCACTATTGTTTCAATATCTTTTAAGTATGGATCTGGACACAAAATAGAAATTTGAGCAACTTGTTTTTGTACGAAAGGTGTAACATCTAATGTTTGTACATATCCTTCAACAAATACATCTCTGTACTCATCTTTATAATAAATTTTGCACCACTCTTTGCTTCTAAAAAATTTATATAATGTTAATCTATTCTTTTGAATATCACCATTAATATATACAGTAATAACAACTTCTCTATTTGGAATTCTGGAACTGCTAAAAGAAGATCCATCACCATTTGCATAATTTGAAGTATTTATATTTGCGTTTGGAGGGTTTAATCCAGAAATATCTGTTACTTGATAATTTTCTTCATTATTTGTAAGTTCAATAACCGCTCCTCTAGTATTTTCAACTTTTAATGTAAACATTTCTATTTTCCCCTCCTAACTTAAGCATTTACTAAATTTAATAAGTTCTTTGTTTGTCTATATAATTGTAGTCTTGATGGTTGCTTTGGTGCATTAATAATTTGAGTGAAGTTATTAGTATTTGAGGTATTATTTGATATATTATTTGTAGTTGATAGATTATTATCTTTCATTTGTTCCTTCATGTCGTTTGCAACTGCTTTAATCCATCCTTTATTCTTTTCAAGCGGAACTACTGCTTCAGCACCAGAACCCTCTAATATACCAACCTGACCTTTTTCTAATACACCACCTCGATATAATCTTGGAAGATTAACCCTATCAAAATTACCTATACTTACTCCGTGGTATTTTATTAATTAAGTTTATTGCTCCATTGATCATATCGATTCCTTTGTTAATTACACTTTCAATCATAGATATTATTCCATTTATTCCTGCTTTAACTGCTCCACCAATAGCATCTCCTATTGTTGTTCCTAAACTTGAAAATTTATCTTTAATCGTATTCCATAATCCACCAAAGAAATTGCCTATTCCACTAAATATACTTGTAATATTATTCCATGCTTCTTGAAATCTATCTCTAAACCAGCCACCTATATTACTAAAAATACTTGTAACACTATTCCAAACCCCACTAAAGAAATTACCTATTCCATTAAATATGCCTGTGATATTATCCCATGCACTTTGGAACATATTTCTAAACCAGTCTCCTATACCACTAAGTATTCCTGTTACATTATCCCAAAGACCACCAAAGAATTCTCCTATACCTTGGAAAATAGCAACAATATTGTCCCATGCTTGTTGGAACATATCCTTAAACCAGTTTCCTACATTTGCAAAAACATTTTGTATTCCTTCCCATGCTCCGTTGGAAAAATTGTCCTAACTGTTCAGGTAATTGAGCTAAAGCTTGAAAAATTGCTACAATTATTTGTGGAATTGCTTTTATTAATTCCATACATATTGTTGGAATTGCTGTTACAAGCCCCATAAATAATTGAATCGCCCCTTGAATAAGTGTTGGTAAGTTATCAATTAACGCTTGTACTATAGTTATAACAATTCTTGGTATTTCTGGTATTAATGCTTGTATAATTTGTGGAATTGCTTGTATAATTCCCATTAACAATTGAATTGCACCATCTATCACTACAGGTAAATTTTCTGTTAAACCTGTAACTATGCACTCTATAATTGTTGGGATTGCTTCAACTATCATTGGTATTATTTTAGGGATTGCTTCAACAATAGCATTTAATAATTGAATTGCTCCTTGGATTAATGTAGGTATTGCATCTGTTAAACCATAAATAATAGTATCTATAATCTCTCCTATATTCGTAGTTAGAGCTTCTATAATAAGTGGAATAGCATCGATTATTGCCATAAAGAATTGAACTGCAGCTTTTATTAGATTTGGTATTCCATCAATTAAAGCTGTTATAATCATATTTATCAATTGAATAATTTGTACAATCACTTCTGGCAACATTTCTCCTAAGCCTTGAATAATACTTGTAATTATCTGTATTCCAGCAGTTACTAATTTAGGTAAAGTTAATTGTATTGCTTTTATTATGTCTGGTATAATGTCAATTATTGTTTGAATTATATTAGGTAAAAAACTTGCTACTGTACTAATTATAGATTGCAATAAACTTGGAAGCACACTAAGTAAACTTTGAATTAATTGAGTAACACCTGATATTAAATCTGGTAAAATTCCTTCTATTAAAGATATTAATCTTGGTATTATTCCACTTACTAATTCAGGAAGTTTCTGCAAAACTTCTTGTACTCTAGGAAGCAAGTTTTTAGCTACTGTTACAATACTATCAATCATATTGTCCATTAAACCTGTAAAATCTGCATTGTCATCTGCTATACCTACTAACAAATTACTCCATGCTGATTTCATAGAATTAACACTACCTTGAATTGTTGTACTTGCTTCTTTTGCTGTAGTTCCTGTTATTCCCATATTGTCTTGAACTAGATGTATAGCTTCGACAACATCAGCATAGCTTTCTATTGTTAAATTTCCAGCTTGACCTTGAGCTTGTGCTAATTTATTTGCATCGCTGATTAATCTTTCCATTTCTGTTTTTGTACCACCATACCCCAATTTCAAGTTATCTAGCATTGTATAGTTTTGTTTAGCAAAACCTTGGTATGCGTTTTGGATCATATCCATAGATGTTCCCATTTTGTTTGCATTATCGGACATATCAGTTATAGCTTTATCAGCAACTTGAGCAGATTTCTCTGTATCTCCATTTAAGCTTTGTAATAATGAAGCAGAAAATGAAGTTACTGTTTCCATATATTGATTTGCAGAAAGTCCTGCAGTTTTATAAGCATTATTTGCATAACCTTCAACAATTCCAGAACTATCTTTGAATAGTGTTTCAACACCACCAACTAATTGTTCATAATCGCCATATCCTGCTATTGCTTGTTTTCCTACATCAAGTATAGCTGTACCCAATCTTTTTAAGGCTCCGATTCCAGCTTCAATAGCATCTGCTGCTAAATTTGCCAGAACTCCTTTCATAACAGTAAAACCACCTTGAGAAGCTTCATTTGCAGAGTTGCCTGCATCTTTTATACTCTTGTCTAATTTGTCTGCTGCTTTATCAACACTTTCCATTTTTGTTTTATTTTCATCTAGATCACTAGACAAAGTTTTTACTTCTTTTGCTAGGTTCTTTGCTTCAGTAGAGTTCTTACCATATTGTAATACCGCTTCTTTATATGCTTCTTTTGCTTTATTAACTGCACTTTGTTGTGATTCGATTGTACTTGATAATTGACTGGTTGCACTTTTTGCTTTTTCTTCTGCAGATTGTACCTCTTTTAATTTTGCACTATAATTACTATATTCTTTTTCAGCTTTTGCTACAGTTGCTTCTTGATTATTTACAGTAACAGTTAAATCTGCAACTTGTTTCTTCATAGATGAGTGAGCAGATTCTGCTTTATTTAATTGGCTTTCTAAATTTCTAACTTCATCAGAATTTTCTCCATAAGTCTTTTTAGCTTCTTCTAGTTTTTGCTTTAGGTTCTCAACTTCAGTAGCAGATAGTTTCTCATATTTTTGTGCAGTTTGTAATTGTGATTGATATGCTTTTAATTTTGATGTTTGAGCTTCTATTGATGTTTTTAATTGCTTCAATTTAGCATTTAAACCATCTGTTGATTTTGACCAATCATCTAATCCACTACTAGCTTTGCTAAATTCTGATTTAGAAAGTTTCATTAGATTATTTGCTTCAGTTATATTTTTCTTAAATTCAGATATATCCAGTTTATATTTGGTTGTTATATCTTCGCCTTTATTAGCCACTTTTACTCACCTCTTTTTTTACGCAAATTAAAACCAGCTGTCTCCAGCTGGTCTCCTGTTTATTTTTTTCTTTTTGGTTTTACCTTTATCATAATAAATATTTAATCTTCTAACTAATAAAAATACTTCCTTTATTTTTTCTTTTCTTATTGAAAATGGTGTAACTGCTGGAAATCGTTCGCAAATTTGCATTTCCAATTCAAAGAATATCTGATAAAGGGGAACATCAGATATGTCCCCCTCTTCTAGTTTTTTCCGTTATTTCCTTTAGTTATTTGATTGATTGAATATGTTACTATATTAGATAAAGCATCTACTATTTCACTTATTTTGGTATTTCTTAATTCTTCGTCCGTTAAGCCTTCAAATACATCTTTAAGTAATGGTTTAACAATATCCATTGAATGTGCTAATACTTTTGCAACTGCCTTTAATAATTCTGTTCTATTATCTGCTTGAATATTATCAATATCCATAACATCTAATAGATCTTCTACTGTTCCAAACATCAAATCGTATGTTTCTGCTGTGTAAGTTTTAATGATTTTTCTTTTTTCATAAATATTTAATTTTAGATCCATTTTTTATCCTCCTAAGCTACAATATCTACTTTTTTCAAAGTATCTATTGTTGTAACAGTATCAAAGAATGTGCTTACATCTGCAAGACCTTTTGCCACATCAACATTGATAGCTTTTGCTACCTTTCCTGTTTTCTTAAATTTGTGTGTTGTAGAAATTCCAGTATAAGTTATCTCTTGACCATTTGAATTTGTTCCATCATTTTCTGTTGCATGTGTATTATCAGGAATATTAAATGTTCCTTTGTGTCTCCACACATATACTTCATCACCATTGGTTTTTTTAGTTTTGTATCCTAAAGCAAAATATTTTACTTTTCTTTCTCCTTCTATCAATGTTCCTGTTTCTTCATCATAATCTTGTCCTGTGATAAATGCTAGTTTATCTTGAGGAATTACAGATACAGAACATTTAATTTCATCTGCTCCTGTAGAATTAATTACGATTGCAGCCATATTATTATAATATTTTGATTCGCTTGAATTACTTGTAGTTTTTGAAATTTCTCCAACACCAACTAATTCAATTACTTCTCCTGTTGTGTATCCTTCTCCCTCTTTATTATTATCTGTCAATACTTCAGCTATAACTAAATCTGTCACACCTCTATATTCAACAATTTCATCAAGATTTTTGTTCATGTTTTTACCCTCCTTATAAAATTTCTATTTTTTTAACGGCTATTCCTTTTCCTGTTTGTGTGGGTTCATCACTTTCAACGACATAGCCTTTACCACTAACTATGAACCCTTTTTCTTTTAATTTGCTTTTTGCTTTTAATAATTCTGTATTTACTAATTTAGGGTTGCTTGAATAAAATGCAACAATGAAAAGCCATATTGTTTTGTGTTCTTCATTATTGTAAAAGCTATCACCATCTGTACTCATATTCTTAAATGTAAAATATGAATCAGGATAGCCTTCTTCTTGATTCATCGTACCTTGTTGGAAAACTGGATACTTCAAACCTTCCAATGTACTAACTAGCTCATCTTCCATTTATCCATTCAACCTCCTTATTTCATTATTAAATATTTCTTTTTGTGCTTCTGCTACTTCTTTGCGTGTACTACTACCAAAAAAGGCATTGTACATTTTTGCATCTCTTTTTGTTTCTTCAGCTACACCTAGATTCTTTCCATATTGATTACTTACTGCATGGCTTTGTGTTCCATACATTAAAAATATTGAAGCTAATCCACCTTCGCTAATACTAAATCCTGTCTTTACACTTGCAAGAGTTCCATTCCATTCAATTTCTGCTTCTTTTCGTAGAGTTTTCTCTGTTTGATGTGTTTCATTATGTGGTGTTATTGCATCTTGTGCTTTTTGTGTAATAATTTCATGAGTTTTCTTTAAGGCTTTTTCTGATATGTTTTTTACATTACCATTTAATTTATTAAGTCTTGCTATTGCCTTTTCAAAGCCATCAAATTCTATGCGTGATTTATTACTCATATCAAGCACCACCTTTGACACGTTTTATTTTGAATTTCAAAAATTGATGTCTTTGATTTATATCTTCAGGTTCGTTAATAATATCAAATATAGCTCCATCATTAGCTCTTGCTATTCTACAATTACTATTAATGTCTGGTCTGTACCATGTTTCTACATTTGCAGTATCTTCTATGGAATATATACCATTTACTGTTTTTTCTGTTCCACCATAAGTTTTGAAACTTCCAAAAAACAAATTCACTGATTTTTTATTTTTATCTTTTACAGACAAAGCTTCTTCAACTGTTGGATATTCTTTTTTATTAACACCATTTATTTTAGATATTGATTTTGGGATCAACAATACAAGTGGAATAGGATTTTTTATTTCTAGTCTATAATCACTCATTTTTATCACCTTCACTATTCTCTTTGGTACTTTCTTTTTCAATATCAGAACTATCTTTGCCACTTAATTGAATTGCTCTTTGTAAGAAATATGGAGAGAACGATGTCCCTCCACTTCCATAATTCCATAAATCTGATACACCTCTTGCAATTACACCAACTGTCGAAGAAGCATCAACAACCTCTTTTTTTACTCCACCATCTAGAAGAAATTGCTTTACATCCTCAATATAGCCTTGAATTGTATCATCTTGATAGTCTCCAGTAATTCCGAGACGTTTTTTTACTTCCTCTAACATATTACTTACTCCTTTAATCTAGCTTTTCAACTAATCTTTTTTCATTGGCTAGTAACTCTTTAGCTCTATCTTTATCAACATAGATTTCATCATTAACTGCATAATCTTGTTTAGTGTATTTGTCAGTAAATCCAATCAAAACTCTTAATTTTACTGCATCAGTTTTTTTCTTTTCAGCTTCAGCTTTTGCCTTTGCTTCTTCCTCTGCCTTGGCTTTTTCTTCAGCTTCAGCTTTTGCTTTTGCTTCTTCCTCTGCCTTGGCTTCTATTATAACTTCAGGTGTATCAACATCTATTACATCATTCTCTTTTACTTCTTCTGATATAATATCTTTTTCATTAATTACAACTGGTTCATTTTCTACTATTTTATCTACTTGTTCTTGTTTCTTTGCCATTTTATATAACCTCCCTTTAAAAATAATTAATTAAGGGGATTTTCATCCCCTCTTCTTAGGCTTTAATAGATTTTTTTAACAAATAGATATAGTTAGTATTTAATGGTTTACCATCTAAAATTACTAAACCTTTTGTGATCCATTTGTTTTTATCTTCATCAAAATATCTCTTGTATCCGAAAGTCATATTTGAGTTAATACCATATGCTTCTTCAGGTACCCAGAATATTCCAAAGAATTCTCCATTTGCACATAAGTCAAATGATTTGAATAGATCTTGTTCTGTTCTAAGTACAGGATATTCATTGAATTTATATTGCTTATCGCTAACATCAAATCCTGCTTTATTGATTGGTTGATTATTAGCATCTTTTAATGTGCATAGATTTCCTACATATGTTTGTTTTGCCATAGCAAATTCTGGATTTGCACCTTCCATACCAATAGGAATATTAGCAAATAATTTCTTCTCCCATTGTGTCCAATCTGCAATTTCCTCTTCTGTAAATTCTATGATGTTATCAGCTGGTACTCTTTTTAGCCCTGCAGCAACATCTGTTAGTATTCCTGTTGGCTGTCCATTTCCTGTTCCTCTTAATACTGCTTCATCTCTTGCTTTTAAATAAGCTTTTAATAAAGCCTTAACTAATTCTTTTTCAAATACTTCAACAGATAAAATACTTTGTAATAATGATTGTGCTATTCTTACTTCTCCAATATGGTATGAGAATATAACACTTCCTTTTACTCCTCCAGCATCTTGTTCTTCACTAACTCCATGTTCTTTATCATTTCCATCAGTTCCGCCCCATGTAAATGTTGCTTCAAGTTCACTTATAGGAATTTCAATACCACCTTGAACATTTAACATACGTACTCTTGAAGAAAATTGTCCATAAGATTTTTCAATTTTTTGAATTAACTCTTGCAAAACAGTATGTGGAATTAATACTCCTAATGCATCACTTGTTACTTCTCCTGCAGCTCTATTTTCACTTCTATATTGAGTTAAGATTTCATTTAATCTTGCACTTTTTTCTCCTGTTTGAGCATAATGCTTAAATGCTGTTCTATATTCCATTGAAGAAAGTACATCTTCATCATTTGAAGCTTGTCCCCTTTGGTTCATTTGTGCAGTTCCAACAACATTAAATACTGCATTTGGATTAAATCCATTTGCACTTCTTCCTTCATTTGCATTTGCACTTCTTCCTTCATCTGTATCATCATTGTTGTCGTCATTATTATCATCGTTTTGATTGTCATTTTCTTCTTTTTCTAATTCAGCAAGTTGTTTCTCCGCATCAGTAATTTCATCACGTAATGCTATTAATGATTCTCCTAAGCTTCTAACCTCATTAATGTCTTGTGAGTTTTTCATTTTCTCTTCCTTTGCTTTTACTTCTTGTCTTTTTCTTTCAATTAATTTTTGTAAAAATTTTTTCATATCTAAAATCCTCCTAATAAATATTTTATTTTAAGCTTTTCTAGCTCTAGTTTATTTGAAGAAGTGTCCACCTCTCCACTCCTAGCAGTCTCCACCGCTATGCGTGCAGTCTCCACCGCACTTTTATCTCTAGCAGATATTGAAGTTTCCTCATAAGCTGGAAATGTAACTGCACTTACTTCAACAACTGTCGAAATCGATTTAATGTGTCTTGTAGGATAATCACTATCAAGATTTTCCCATTCTTCATCATCTATTCCAAACATGAAAGACATACCTGTTATATCTCCACGTTCAATAGCACTATATAGGTTTCTAGCTTCTGTATTATTTTCTGTATCTAGTTCTACTTGAATTTCCATTCCTTCATCATCTACAGATAATTGCATTGTAGAATTTTTTGAATTTCTTCTTGACCTTGCTAATGGCACTTTAGATTGATCATGATTTACTAAAAATCTAACATCCTCTAGATTGGTCTTTTTCAAGGCTCCTTTTTCAATTATCTCTGCAAACATTCCAGCAATGTCAGTTTTACTATCATAGATAACTGGTCTACCTACAATTATGTTTCCTCTTTTTTCATCTTTTTCTGCTCTAATTTCAAAATCGTAATTTCTTCTAATTAACTCATTCTTCATCTTCTTTACCTCCATTATTATTTTGGTTTTCATCTTGTTTGACTTTATTGTTTTCTGCATTAGATTTATTACTAGACATAGCAATTTGCCCAGCTAGTTCTTTAAGTGGTTTCATTCCAAATGCTGTACGAAGTTCATTTTTATAACAACTTGCACTATCAACCAGTACATCAAACAATTCTATTTTTTGACTTGTATCCATAAAGATTAATTCATGTGGATATAATAAAATTTTATTTCCAAATCCTTTTTCTCTATCTGTAAATAATGCCATTGAAAAAGACTCTCCAGTCCTTTTTATTATTGGTTCTAAACTCTTCTGATAAAATGCTTCATACTGTGCTTTTGTATAATCACCTGTTAGAATTGGAAGAGGAACACCAAAATTTCTTAAGATTTTCTCATCAATAAATTTTAGTGTTGTAGCATCTACTAATTGGATTTTATTTTGCAATGGTATATATTCTCCTTTAATATCTAATGGCAGAAAACCGCTCTCATTATTAGCAAGTCTTGTTTCAATTTCTGTGATATTTTTTTCCATTTTTCCATCATCCATTAAGGTATTATATTTAATAACACCATTGATAGAAAAAGAACTTTTTAACGCCTTTGCCACTCCTTCCAATAAAGTATTATTTAATTCTAATGTTTTAAGTAATGCCTTATTGTCAGGTTGTCCGAATTCATTACCACCCATCAATTCGTTAATTGAATAACGATATCTAATATGTATTACATCTGAATATCTTAATTCTGTTTCATATCCATTCATAAATGAAAATCTAATAAACAAACTACCTGATGAATCTTGTAAGAAAGTAACATTAGTTGGTTGTATTGGATAAAGACCTGTATATTTTTTATTTCCTTTTGCATCCTTATAGTATGTAGGTATAATAAAAGCATTATAATTTAAGAATAATTGCCAATATACTTTTTCAAAAAAATCTGTCTGTGTCATACGCTCATTTGGCTGTTCTAATAACCTTTGTATTTCACTATCTTCAATTGGAACTAGATCACTACCATTTTTCTTAATATGAAATGGATTTACTTTTGTTAGTTCTGTTACTAAACACGATATTGCTTGTTGTACTACATCACTAGCATATATATCCTGACCAAACTGCGAAAAAATTGGACTATACCCATTTAATATTTTTGCATATTTAGTATCCATCTTTATTTTCTTAAATTTATTAATAAAATCAAATAGTCCCATCTTTATCTACTCCTTATTTATAAGTTTATGAAATTCATTGCGGTAACGCCTATATACTTCATATAAAATGATTAATGTTACTGCACCATCAATTCTTTTACTAGCTTGTTTTTTTACTTTTACGCACATAATATTGCCTAGATTATCCATTTCTATTGCTGAATTTCCTAAGCACCATTTATCCATTGGATTTTTATTATAATTAATTAACTGATCTTTTAGATCCGCTTCTACCAATTTCATTGCATTAGATAAAACCTTACCTTGTAAGATCATTTCTGTTTCTAAACTATAATCTTCCATTCTATCAGTAAATGCTTTTGAAAATCTTTGATCATATCCAGCAATATAAGATTTTATATTATAGTCCTTGTATAGAGAGTAGAAATAATCAGCTACTTTTGATATGTCAATTTCATTGCCCTCATGTATTGTAAGTATCCCTTCTTTTGCCCATTGTTCATATTGAGCTCCTGCTTCTTTATCATCACTATCTTGTAATTTACTTTCAGGAATCCAATAGTGAGAATATACATATTTTGTTTTATCATTTGGCTTCATTAGTAATATTTTTGCATTGGTTAAGTCTGTTGTTGCAGACAAATCAACTGCACCCAAACAAAAAGAACCTCTAAAATCTTCTAGATTAAATGGTTCCATTTCATAATTATAATCTTCATACATTAACCATGCTTGTGCATTATTTTGTTTTATATTGAAGTCTTTGCAAAGAGTATGCATTCTTTTGGATTTAGATTTTTTTGATTTTTCAATTTCTCCTCGTAAAAACTTCCACTTTTTTACCACACCTAGTCCGAGGATTTGATTTGTACCAGCTTTTTTCATCTTGCCATATTTCTTCTTCACTATCTTGCGTATATAACCATGGCAGGTAATGAATATCTGGCTGTTCATCAAATAAAACCTCTCGTGCATATTTTAATTCATTATCCAAATATCCATCATTTATAAAACCTTCCGTTGTTAAATTTATAAAAAATGGCTCATCCTTTGTTGACATTGATTTATTTCCAGCCTCTGCAATTTCATCGTCTGGTGCATCATGACTTTCATCCATATACATTTTATCAATGTTTCTACCATCTTTGTTTTGAGTTTTTCCTGACATTTTGAATATCGTTATATTCTTTTGTGTATTACAGATTTCTGACATATTCTTATGTGTAACCTTTGAATGAGGATCTATTCTTTTTCTCATATTGTTTATTTCATTCCAAAGTAAACTTGCTTGTTTGTCATCGTTAGAAGCACAGACTATATCCATACCACCTTCGCCAATTCTTAAATCTGTATGAGCATCTGCTGCCATTAGCGTTGTCTTACCATTTTTTCTTGCAATTAGTAAAAGTACATTTTGAAATCGTCTTACCCATCGTTTCAACTCGTTGTCAAATACTTTAAAAGAATATATTACTTCTATAAATGCTTTTTCCCATAACAAAAGTTGCATCGGCATATTATAAAAAGGCTTTTTGCTTTGCAAACATAAATTTTCCATAAAGTCAATTCGCAAATAAGCTTCTTCTGTATCATATTTATATTTTGAATCTTTTAAATCCTTAACCAACTTTTGTAATTCTGTTTTTAATTCTATTCCTGCTATTATATTTCCACTTTTAATTTCTTCATAATATTGTTCTAAGAAAGTCTTATTCATATTGTCTTTTCCTTTCTGCTAGCCATTTTTCAACTGCATCCTCTTCAACTTCATGTCCATTAATCATTGAATATAGCATTCGTATTGCATTCATATAGCTTTGCGAATGTTCTTTATAAAGTTTCGCTGCAGTCGTTGCTCTTTGTTTTGTTGGATTCTTAGGATGAACTTGAATAAAAGGATATTTTTTTAATTCTTCCATTCGTTCTTCCAAAAAAGCTATATTGTCTAAAAGTGGATTGATTAACTTTTTCTTATTTTCATCTATATCTTTGAAGATATTGTCTAATTCTTCTCTTCTAGTCACTATAAACTCCCTTCTTTCAGTATATATTTCTATTTTTTCAAAAAAAATGAAATTTTTGCCTCGTGTGAAAAAGAGGTACCCCTTACAGTCCCCAAGCACTCGATTGAGTATCTTGATAGCGGGGGGTTATGGTTGATAATTTTCAAACCATTCTTCTATATATTTATTCCAATTTTCATTTTTTGATCTACTTAAGCAGACTTCCTTATCGCAACCAACCAGTATGAGCTCAGCTCCTAGCTTGTCTGATAGTCTTTGTCTTTCCATTTTCATTGGATAAGTTCCTACTACAAAAGCATTCTGCCAGTTGCCTAGTCTCATCTTAATCTGTTCTATTAAATTATTTCTAATTTCAAAAACATTTTGCTGTAGCTTATTCGGTTTGTTGTACTTATCACAAAAGCTAATACATTCCCAAATCTTATCTATATCTACGATTAAATCATCACTTGTTGCTATATTATTAACCCAAGTTGACTTACCGACTACAAGGAGATCCATATACTATATATACTTTTTTAGGTAGTTCATATCCGAATCTATTATGTACTTTGTTATGGCATTTGAAGTGAATCAACATTATATTCTCAGGATTAAGACTTATGTTGTAATCATTAACATTAGCATTTGTTAATGGTATCTTATGGTGTCCAATGCAATCATAAGCTTTTACTATTTCTTCTCCGCAATATTCGCATATCAATTTGCCCTCATCATTTACTCTTGCTAATTTCAAATCTTTTAATAAGTTTTGCCACTCTTTAGATTTATATAAATCGTGAGCATTTTCAAACATATTATTCATTCCTTTACCATAATTCATTATCTATTTGTTTTTCTTTAAGTTCTAATGTCTTTTTACTAAATCCAAGTTTTATCATGTTCTCTCTGCTTTTTCTTTTTGTTTCTTGAACTCTAGTAAGTCCATCTTCTATTCTTTGTATTGTATCAATTGTTGGTTCCGCTTCTGTTATTGTTTCTGTATCTCCTCCGCTGTTCTTCTTTTTAATATAACCTATTGTCATATCCTTTTCTGTTCTTTCTAATTTTCTGATTCTTTCCATCATTCTGTTTTCTCTTATCGTAAGTATTTTATATTCATGTATATATTCTTGCATCTGCAGTTCATCATTGGCATTAATATTATAATTTTTATATAATGTCCATTCCTCTTCTGTTAGCATATTTTTATATATTTTTTCATATTCTCCAGTAACTACTGCGTTGTTATTATTACTAGTTGCACCTTTTCCGCCTTTGTTGTTTTTCGCATTCTGGTTTCCTTTATACAGTTCACTTTTGTTTCTAGTTAGTTTATACTGATTTATAATCTTTTTTAAATCAGACAAAGTAATATTATATTTTTTGAAAATGTCTTTATATGTCATCCCATTTAAATAATCTGTTTTTATATTTTCTATCTTCTTCTGGGTCAATACAACTCACCCACCTCCATTACTTTTTCTCTAACTCTGCCTTTTGTCCTGTTAAAGTTTCCCAGCGTTTTATAATAACATCACAATATCGAGGATCTAATTCCATCGCATAACATATTCTATTGGTTTGTTCTGCAGCAATCAAACTTGATCCGCTTCCTGCAAATAAATCTACTATTAAGTCATTTTCTTTACTAGAATTTTTTATTAAATATACTAATAAATCAATAGGTTTCATTGTTGGATGTTCTGCGTTTCTTATTGGTTTATCAAATTCTAATACTGTATTTTGTGATCTGCTATCAATAAAATAATGAGCCTTTCCCTTTTTCCATCCATAAAGAATTGGTTCATGTTTCCATTGATAATCTTGTCTGCCAATAACAAAGGTATTTTTTACCCAAACTAAACATTGTGCTAACTTAAATCCTGCATTCTTAAAAGCATTTCTAAAATTTAGACCTTCTGTATCTGCGTGAAATACATAAATAGGAGCTCCTGCTTTTGCTATTTCATTCATATTCCTAAATGCATCTAATAGGAAATTATAAAATTCCGTTTCATTCATGTTGTCATTTTCTATTTTTCCAGCTACTCCTTCATAATCAACATTATATGGTGGATCTGTAAGAAGCATATCCGCTTCTTGATTATTCATAAGACGCATAACATCTTCTTGTTGCGTACTATCTCCACATAATAATCGATGCTTTCCTAATTTCCAAATGTCTCCTACTTTTGTTATTGGTTCTTCTATTTCTTCTAGTGCCCCTTCTAAATCGAAATCATCTTCATTGGATCCTATTATATCTTTCAATATGTCGTCTATTTCATCATTGCTAAATCCTGTAACATTTATATCAATATCTGTTTCTTTTAATTCAGCAAGGATTGCTTCCAATTTATCATTATCCCATTCTCCACTAATTTTATTTAATGCTAGATTCAATGCTTTTTCTTTATTCTTATCTAAATCAACTACAATGCATTGAATTTCTTCATATCCTAGTTCTTTAAGCACCTTTATTCTTTGATGACCACCTATAACAGTCATATCTGCATTAATAATTACTGGAGCTACATATCCAAATTCAATCAAACTCTTTTTTATTTTTTGATATTCCTCATCCTCTGGTTTTAGGTCTTTTCTTGGATTGTACTCTGCTGGTTTTAGATTTTCTACGCTTATTTTTTGAATATTCATTACTATACTCCTTAAAACAACTCATTTCATATCTACAATTTTTACATTTTCTTAACATACATCTACTTAAATTCATAGGCATATTCCTTTTATTTTGGTTGCGGTCAGAGGATTCGAACCTCGTCTTTAGGATATGACCCCAATGTGCTGCCGTTGCACCATCACCGCATATAAAAAAGCCACCTAAAAACAATAAGGTGGCTTTTTGAAAAAGAAATGAAGAAATAAAAATGAAAATATTTAGTATTTTTGCAATTATAATTATAACAAATTATTTTTTCAAAAAATACAGAAAAAATATACAAATTTTATACAATTTTTCTATAATTTTTTATTTTTGTTATATTCTCGTTGCATTTTTGCTATGGAATTTTTTATTGTTGTTGTTATAGCACCATAGGTTTTATTTTTCTTTACCGCAATTTCTTCTATGCTCATTTTCTGATAATATCTCATTTCTATAACATCCTGATTATACTTTTTCAATATTTTCACGAGATTTTCTACCACTTTTATTTTTAGTTCTAAACTTTTAATATACCTTCTTTTATCTGATATTTTGTCCTGTTTTTCTATTACTTGGTTTTCTATACTAGATTCAACATAACCTTTTACTTTAGGCATTCCATCTAAATTAGCACTTTTTATATCAACAATTTCATTTTCTAGCTCTTGTATTTCCGCTTCCGTTATACTGATTCTAGCTTTATATGTATTGTAATTTTCTAATACTTCTTGAACGTTCATCTTTTGCATCCCTCCTATATTTTATAAATAAAGAAAATCAATGCTACACTAATAATTATTTCAACTATATTAATTATGCTTTTTGAAATACTATCGTTTTGCTCATTCATTTCTTTTACTATTTTTGACAATGACAATATTCCTAAAAAGAATATAAATATTATTTTTAATGCTAAAAGCATGATATACACCTTCTTTCCGCTTCTTGTTTTTCTATCGTGTTCGTTTCTAATTTTTCTATGTAAAAATAATTTTTAAGTGTTTTTCCCCTTACAAATTATTGTTTCTATCGTTTTTTATTGTTTATCGTTTTGTTTTTGATAACTTACTACTATATTGTAATACCTATAAAATGTATATGGCTCCTTGTTATTTTTAATAATTCTATTTATTTCATTTCGTTGCATTCCTTGACTTTGCAGTAATTTAATAAATTTTTTCTTTGTTATTTTTTTATTACTTAAGTTTCTAGCCAGACTTTCAGCTATTCCTACTAATGTAGTTGCAAATGATCGTGCTGTTTCTGCTAATGTATCAAAAGCATCTGATAGACTATTTATAACAGGTTCTAATGTCCTTTTTACAACATTTATAGTTTCTTTTATTACCGCTTCTACTTTTAGATATTCTTCTTCATTGATATTTATGGTCTTACTATCAGCATCACAAATCAGTTCAGTAATATAGCTTGTCCCTATTATTCTTTCTGCTTCTTCTATTGTAATATTCTCATATTTACATTTTTTCATTTTTCACTCCCGCCTTCTTTCTCTAAAATTTATCTACTAATTTCATAAATTTATTTATTTTCATATAAACATCTTGTCTAAAAAAATATTTTTAAAGTCTCGATATTTCTTTACCATTTCTTCTTGTTCTTTTCTATCTTCATCGATTTTGTCAAATATTTTTGCTATATGTTGTTGTGTTTTTATATCATCGTGTATCTCTAATTCCATATACTTAAATACCTCTGGTTGAATGTTTATTCCTGTTTGATATTTTGCTAAAAATTCTGGTAATAAATCACTTATGACATGATACAAGTATTTAGTATTGATCACTTTATCATCTTTACAAGTTAATACTATATATTTTCTTTCTACAGTAGTATCTTGATCTAAATAAAATATTTGTCCTTTACTAGCTGATACTTGAATAATGATATTTCCTTTGTTATAAATTTTATTTTCTTTAGCTTTTTCTATTTGTACTAAATCTAACAAATTTACTTTTTTATAATCTTCTAAATCCATAAATCACCCCAACCATTCCATCATAGGTCTTATTGCTTTTGCATAATATTCTTTTTCTTCTGGTGTAGTTCCCTCTAATTCTTCAAGCAATCCTTTAAGCTCTTTTTCAGATTCTTTAACTTCTTTTTCAATGTTTATTATGTCTAGAACAACCTCCTTTAAGTCTGGAAGTGGTTCTTTTTCAAATGTGTTAACGTATCTTGGAATATTTAAGTTATAATCATTTTTTACTATTTCTTTGTAAGTAGCTAAATGTGAATATTTTTCTATTTCTTTTCTATTTCTAAACGTGTTGACAATTTTATCAATTTGTTCTTCATTCATATCATTTTGTTTTGATTGTTTTATACAATTTTTAGAACTATCTATAAATAAAATATCCTTTGTTTTTCTGTTCTTTTTAAGAACTAAAATAACAACTGGTATTGAAGTGTTTAAAAATAATTTATCTGGTAGTCCTATAACAGAATCAATTAAGTTATTTTCTATCAATTGTTTTCTTATTTCACCTTCTGCTTGTCCTCTAAATAAAATTCCATGAGGTAAAATTATAAACGCTTCACCACTTTTATCAAGTTTGTAAAGTATATTAAGTACAAAAGCATAATCAGCTTTGCTTTTTGGTGCTAGTTCATATCCTGCAAATCGTTCATCTTGTTTTGGTTCCCACGGTATCGAATAAGGTGGGTTAGATATAACTAAATCGAACTTTTCTTCGTTAATTTCGTTTATTTCTTCAATATCACTAATTTGACCGTAATTGGTTAATTTGTAAATGTGAAGTATTTCATCTTTTAAAACATCTTTTTGAATTATTAATCCGTTTATTCCTCTAATAGCTAGATTAAATAATAAAACAGGAATTGCTCTACTTGATATTTCTTCACATTGATAATACGCTTCTTTATTAGTGTTATAAGTAAATATACTGAGTGAACCAGTGCCACTACAAACATCTAAAACTTTATCTGCTTTACTATGAATTTTTGATAACAATTGACAAATACAATCTGGTGTATAATCCTGTTTTAAGCCTTTTCTATCAGCATGTTCCTCTTGAAAATAATCACGAAAAACGTCGTTAGATAAATCAATATCGTACTTCATAAAATCGTTAAATAATTTTATTCTTGTTTCTTTATCTCTTAACAATTTCATAAGTTTGTCTGGTAATTCAAAACTTTCTTTTATTCCAATTAAATTATTAATATCTTCTTGCGTTAATTTCATATAACACCTCTTTTTATATAATAAATTATCTGCTTCACTTTTAAAGTATTGTTTTATATCTTTTATATTTCCTGTAAAATGAATGGTTTCTTCATTATAGCCACCTCTATAATTTGCTAACGAAATAGCTAGTTTTCTAATTGTTTCTGCCATTAAATCTATTATCTTATCTTTCTTTTCAATTTCTTTTTGTACTTCACTTTCCCAATAGTCTATATATTTTTTGTTTCTTTATCTGGCTGTTTTTATTTGTGTTCACATTTTTTTATATATCCTATTTCTTCAAACATCTCATCTGCTGTCTTTTCTTTATATAAATCATCATTTAACCCATGTAATTTTCTTGTTGCTATTATTTCTTCATCTGTTAAATCACTCATTTTAATCTTCCTCCTTAATATTGAATTATCTTCTTTTTATCATTTTAATTTATCTCCTCTTATTCTTTTATAATATTTACAATAGTCCTTTCCACATAGGCGTATAAAATATGTAATTATTGTCTTTTACATTAGGTTCTGCTAAAGTATCTCCTTGAATAACTTTAGCTCTAGCTCCTACTAGACTTAATTGTATATATGCCATATATATACTTCTAAAATCTATATCTTGTGCAACAATTTTTACTCTTTTTTGATAATTTATTCCATTATCTTTTAATATTTTTAAATATGCTAAAATCATTCCTCCGCCACCACAACTTGGCTCATTTAATGTTATAACATCTTCAGATTTTTTTATTTTTTCTATATTATCAATACTTAATTTTGCAGTTAACTCTGACAAATTAAATGGTGTAAAAAATTGTCCAGTTCTACTATTTCCCATTTCACATTTCATATATATTTCACCTAAATAGTCATATATTTCTTTTTCAAATAGTTTAACTAGTACTCCTAATATTTTTACGAAATTATTAAATTCATCTGCACTATATTTAGATATTATTGCTTTATATTGTTCTTCTCTATTTTTCCAAACTTCTGTATGAATAATATCTGTGCTGTTGCTCAATGATATTGCAACTAATTTTACAAAATCATCAAATATCAAAGTTGGTGAATATTTACCTGACATATTTGTTATTATTTGAATTATTTCTTCCATGTTAATCTCCTAACTTAAATATTTTTCGTGTGACATTTTTACATCGCTATCAGAAACATTTACATAAATTTGAGTTGTGTTTAATGTAGCATGACCTAACATTTTTTGTACTTGCTCTATTGGCATTCCTTTTCTTACAGCATTAGTTGCAGCAGTTCTCCTAAATTTATGTGGATATGCTTCAATTCCGACTCTTCTTCCTAACTTTCTTACCATTGCCTCTACTGTAGATTGTGTACAATTGGACACACATTGCTTCTCATAATTATTTAATTGTTTAGGTGGATGTGTTACAAATAAATATTCGTTATTATCTTTTCTTACCTTCAAATAGTTTTTTATTGCAATTATTGCTCTTGCATTTAAATATACTGGTCTTTCTTTTTTACCTTTTCCTAATATAACTAGTTCATCCTGTCCTTTGTCTACTTGTTCTTTTTTTATACTTATAAGTTCGGTTACTCTCATCCCTGATGATAATAATGTTTCAAATATTGCAATATTTCTTAATCTTGTTTCTTTTTGATATTTTAAAGGAGAATATATTTTTTCATTGACTAATACACTTCTCATTTTTTCAATTTCAATATCATTAAATGCCTCTTTAACTACTTTTTTATATTTTATTTTATCTATCTTTTTTACAGGATTTCTTTTTATTAGCTCTTCATTAAATAACCATTCAAAAAATGAATTTAAATATCTTCTTTTATTATCTACACTAATTTCATTATTATTGCTTCTCGACATTGCTAAATATACTCTTATATCATCTGTCGTAATTTGGTTATAGCTTTTATTTATTGTTTTGAAAAAAATAGCCAATTCATTTAAGTATGCTTTTAAACTTCTTTCTGTTAATCCTGCTAATTTTTTACAAGCAATAAATTTTTTTACCACTTGGCTTGTTTCGTCTCCTGCAGTTGTTAAAGACATTTCTTTGTACTTTACATCTACATCTTTCATTTCTAATATCAATATTTCTTTTATATAATTAACTTCCATAACATTGAAATTATTCGATAGTTTAATAATAATATTCGTTATTAAATTTTCTTTATAATTTTCCAATTTTATACCACCTCTAATATTCTTCAACTTTTATGTAGATTCTTGGCACTTTATCATATTTCTTTTCAATCTCTAATTTAGTAACCTGCGTGTCATCATTGAAAGCAAACTTATTCATTGCATCTAACACAATTTTTATGATATTATCTGCATCAGGCTTTTTTGTTGGACTTATATTTCCCTGCAACATTTCCGCTTCTTTCTTTTTACTTGTACTTTTAGGAATTCCAAAATAAGCTATGATCGTTACTTTTACCCTACCTTCTATTGGTTTAAAATTAGGATAATTCATGCAGAACCATTGTCTTAAAGAATATTCATAAAGTTTCGTATTTGTTGGTGTGTACGCTCTTCCTGTTCTTGTATTCATTCTAGGTCTTGCTTTTCCAACTGGTTCTCCTATCATTTCAAATTCATATACCATTTTTTACATCTCCTATTCAAAATAATTTCATAAACTGTTCTTTTGCTTTATCAACTACAACACCGCTTCTTGTTATTTTTCTTAATTTGTTTTAGTAGTGCTATGTACCTTAAATAATAATTTGGTAAATACAATCTCATATTTTCTAGTTCCTTCTTGTTTTTATTACTACAGCACCAACAGCTTACTCTATCTAATATTCCGTATAGTCTTTTTCCATCTTCTAGCCATTCAAACCCTTTTTCATAGCAATAGTTCAAGCAATCATTTTCTGTCATTCCGCCAGTCAACAAGCGGTAATAATTTGTGTTCATTTCTTTCTTTTTCGATTCTTTTAGTTTCGTCTGCTGCTATTCCTATATATTCTTTGTAATCTTGTCCATATTTTGATTTTAAATACTTTGATATTGTTTTGTTCTTTTCTGTTGTTCCCCAACGGCATCTGCCACCGCATAATCCATATCCATATTGAATGCTACCATCCCTTTTATGTACCTCTATGTCTAACATTTTATGTAGAAATGGAACTTCAGGTTGTAATTCTGTATATTTAATATCTTTTTTTCTAAGAATTTCTTTTACTTTATCCCTTGTATCATAAATAGATTGAAACTCCATACCTGTATCATAGAAAATAACTTCATCTAGTTTGTAACATTTTTCAATAAGTATCAAAAGCATTGCTAGACTATCTTTTCCAAAACTTACGCTTGCTATATACTTGTCCATGTACTCACTTCCTATTCTTTTGGCATATAATATACTTTTGGCACATCGTAAAATGTTATTTGCCCTGTTTCCCTACTTTGTGTTCTTAGAACTCTCTTAAATTCTCTTGCAATTTCTATCAATATTTCTTTTGCTCTTGCTTCTGTTGCATATCCTCCAAAAGTTCCACTACCCACAGATTTTATTTCAAATTGTAACTCTTCATCAATATCAGAATTTTTCTGTATATATAATTCCAACCTTTGTGTTGTTTTCGTTCTATCTTGACTAACTATTAACATTTTAATCTCCTTCTTCTAAACTTTCGTCATATTCATAATTTTCATTGTAGCAATGATCATTTAAAGTTGTATTTGATATTTCACAAGCTAAATCAAATGCTTCTGGACTTCCACCTTCTAAACTACCGCCTTTTACTTCAGTATCTTTTATAGTAATGTGCCCTACATTATACCCAAAATCTTCATCGCACCAATAATAGTCAATAATTACTGTTGGAAATATAAAACCCAATTTAGAAATCAATTCAGGAACTCCTGACCATGCTGTTTCAAAAAATATAGTATCTTCTTTTGGTTCTGATGGTTTAAAATAATAACTTTTTTCTGCTTTTATAGCATTCCATTTTGTTCCCCAATTTTTTCTGCACCATTCTAACCAGCAATTCTCTTTACCATATTTTCCTTCATCTTTTGAGCTTAAATCTTTATTATATACCCATTTAGGCATTGGTGTAATTTTGTTAAAGTCCATGCAAAAACCATCATCAGCTTTTATGAAATTAAAAAGTTCTTTAACTTTCTCTTTTTCTCCTTGTACTTTCAATTTGTTTAATACATAATTTGGCATCTCTATTCTTCTCCTTCCTTGTTTTGTATTGTCTCTTTCATTTTGCTTATTTTTAGATCTTCTAGCACCCTTGTTTTATATATTCTTGTGTCCCAATTTTCCCTTAATCGTCTTATGTTTTTTAATAGATTTATTAAATCTCCTGTAATTAACTTGTTTGTGTATTTATCAGAAAAGCCTTTAATCGTTGCTATAAATTCTAGTTTGTCTTTTATTTCTCTGCGTTCCTTCCTTGTTTTTTGTAATCTAGTAGCAACTTTTGTTAATTCAAAAGCATTCAATTTGCTTAGTTCTATTTCATGAAGTAAATCATCTTGCTCCAGTTCCTTGGTTCTTAACTGATTCTTAAGATCTGAATTTGTTCTTTCAATATTCGTGAAAAAATAATTCATTTCTTCAACAAATTTCTCTATTTCATCTATGCTATCAATTTGCATTTTCCACCTCTTCAAATTCTTTTAATGCTGGTTTCAAGCATTTATTACATAGTGCAAGCTTCATTTCTCCTCTTTTTGTTATTGTATGTGGTATTATAGCAATGCCACCTGTCATCTCATGTCTCTCCTCTAGTATTCTTATTTCATCTCCGCAGTAGTCACATCGATAGTAGTCATATTCCTTTTTCTTTTTTGAATTTACACATGCACTACCTGTTTCTAATATTTGCATTTTTGTATATATTGGAATCGCACTCCTACCTGACAATTCATAAAACTTATTCATATCCAACACCTTCAATTTCATAAATTGTATTTGCATCATACTGCATACTGAGTTCCGTTTGTTCTCCCGCAGACAAAATGCACTTTTTAAAATATGGTTTTGGTTTTTTTATTTTTGTTTTCGTATTTGCTATTGAAAACTGCTGTAATGCATATAAAATCATCTTAGAATTAAGTCCTTCTATTTTCTTTCTAGTCTTTAAATCTAAATATAACTCTCGTAATATTTCTTTAATTTCAATCGCTAATGATGGATCTAGTATATGTAATTCGCAATTAGACACTATCCTTTCAAATTCCATCTTTTCCATCTCATCCATTTCCATTTTAGTAATTTCTTCTTGTACATGATTAGAAGGATAGATAGATTTGATTTTATTTAATTTAATTTCATTTAATTTGATTTGATTTAATTTGCATAATTTTGCATACACTTTTTTCAATTTTGCATTGCATTTGTATCTTTTTTTATATGCACTTGCATTACTTTTGCATATACCTTTTATGCTTTTGCATTTTTTTGGTTTTTCTTGCTTCTGTTTTTCCTTTTCTTTGTTCCATCTTGCGTTCGCAGCTTGGCTTCTTTTTTCTTTTAAGTTTTCATACTTTTCCATTCTTCTTAATAAACTTGCTGACCAGAATGTTTTTCCATCTGTGTTAAATAATCCGCTTCTGCTTTCTTCATCTCTATACTCATTTATGCAATCATTCAAATATTTTTCTATATCAATACTTGTCCCTGTTTGCATTTTTATTGCTCTATATGTATTTTTATTTAAAGGTAACTTATATGTTGATTCGTTTCTTAACATTTCTAATATTGCCCAATATAAACCATATCCGTTCCAATCCATAATCACAACGCATTGACAGTATTTTAGGATCTGTTAATGCATTGGAGTCATGACTAAAATAATATGCATCCTTATTTGCCATATCTTTACACATGCCTCCTTTCTTAATTTTTTATGATGGTTTATTCATAATAGATTCAATGCTTATCTGTTGTTTTTTATATAAATTTTCTAAGTATTTTCTTTCGCAGGTACTTCCTGCTCCCCTTTGAATACTTTTCCAACTTCTCAATTTTCTACCGCATATTTTGCAAGTATAAATTTTATCTTTACTATTCATTTTTTCTCCTAATAATTCATATATTTAACTGCATCTTGACATAAGAACGTTTATTTGCTAAAATAAATATATGAGTATTTAACAAAATACTTTAAAAGAGTATGGTTTATGTATCTTGGTCGGTATCTAAGCTATTCTCTTTTTTTATTTTAATAAGTCCATTAGATATTTTTTCTAATGTTTCTGCAGTATAATCTGCAATTGTTTTTAAAGTATAATTTGTATCCGCTTCTGCAGCATGTCTTATTGTTTGTAAATTTTCTATTCTGTCTGCTCTTTCTTGAATTAGTTGTTTTTCTAATTCTTTTACTCGGTTTTCTAAATAAACAAGCCTTACACCTTGTCTAACTATTGTATTTTCTTCTTGGTTTGCTAGATGTTTTGCCATCTTTTTCTCCCTCCTTTGTTTTAGAATATTCTTGCATTCTTCTTGGAATAACAGTGCTGTAGTTACATATATCACAACATCTTCCTTCATTTACTGGTTGTGCATTATTTCCATAACCTTGATATTCTTTGCCACAAATACTACAATATTGTTTCATTTTTGTTCCTCTACTTTCTTAATTCACTTAATTTGTATTTCATTTTTGCTAAAGTAATAATGTGCCATATATAACAATCATGTAATTTCTTATCCATGGTTTCCTCCTAAGCTTTTTATAATATTTATAATTCCGTTTTTTAATTTTAAGTTTTCATTAGTTACTTTTTCTAATTCTATTTTCAATTTTTCAAATTCTTGTCTTCTATTGCTAATGCAATCATCTTGCCATTCAATACGAGATTTCATTTCCTTATATTCATTTATAGTAATTATCATTTCATCTTCTTTTACCATTGCATTAAAAGCAAAATCTTCATCTTTATCTTCCATTTTTATGTCCTCTTTTCTTTGCATTTTTCTTTTTTTCTTCGCTTTCTTCATATAATGTTTCTATAATAAGTATTACCATTAAACCTAAAACTGGTACTAGATATTCTCCTCCAAATGCTTGGTGTCCTCTAAGTTTATTAGCATAATTTATTGATAATATTGTTAATATAATAGTTCCTATAATTACTAATATTTCTAATATTCTTACTAGAAATTTCTTTTTATTGATTATTTTCATTGTTCATCCCCCTTTAATCTTTTCTTTTTGTACCATTCTCTTATTGCACTCCCCAAAGCTACTTTTTCTTTTCCAAAATTTTCACTTGGAAAGTCTTGTGAATTATAAATATTTAGTGCAGTTGGTATACTGCAATTTCTTAATTCTGCAAATTGTGTTGGTGTATAAAAAACATTATCTTTTAATTCCATTTTCAATTTCTCCTTTAACTTTTTATATTATTTTAGATTTTTTGAATTTCATATCATAACTTACTTTTCAATTTGTAATATTTTGTTATATAATAACCTTTGAAAGCGAGGTGATTATTATGCTAATTGATACTGATTATAAGATTTCTAAAATTTGTAATGAAGATGTTCTCGTTACTAATGATAGTAAACTTACTATTTCTGGTATTTGTAGTAAGAAAGTAACTATAAGCGAAAATTCTCAAGTTGTAGTAACTGGTATTTGTAATACATTAGAAATTTTAGGAAATTGTTCTGGTATTATTAATGGCACTGTAACTCATTTGATTAATAATGGTAATGTAAACATTTCTGGTACTGTTAAAAAGTTAGATAATAATTCTAATAATGCAATTATTGCTACAGGTGCTATTGTGAATGACACTCAATATTAATCACTGTAATTAGTATAATTATTAGTAATTGTTATATTAGTTGAATTTAGGGATTGGATTAGTTCGTTTGCTCTCTCTAATAAACTTACTAATTCATTCACTTTTTTTATTTTGTCATCAATTTCTTTGTCTTCCATACTTACCTCCTTCTTTTATTTTTATTGCATTTCACAACCTTGAATTATGTGTGTAGTTCGGCATTTTTTACTTTTTCCATATTTATAATTCATTCCTTTCGTTTTATTTTTTTGTCTTATGTGATATAATTCCCTCGAATGTGAGGTGATTATATTGAATAAACGTAAAATACAAAAATTGCAAAATACTTTAATCAAAGAAGACGATTTCTTTGTAGAAAAGGATTTTATTATTAAAAATACTAATTATAAATCTTGCGTTGAATTTTATAATTCGCTAGGTGTTTATACCTTATATGATCAAATTAAAATGGCTAGTAACCCCAATATTGATACATTAGTTGCCCAAAATTCCAAATTTAAAAATTTCAACGAATTTAATGATGCTATGATTGATTTTTTAAAAGCTGACTTACCCGATTTCTATAAGGATATTTTGTAATACTTGCAGTTTTCTATTTATCAATTCAATTTTTGTTTTAGAACATTCAGACTTGTTCTCTGTTTGTTCTTTTTTTATTTTTTGTAATTTGCATTCAGCAATTGTTAATATTTTTAAAACTTCGTTTAACTTTTCATCCATTTCTTTTCCACCTTCTTTTTGTGTGTCGTTCCGCAATTTTTAATTTTTTTCATTTTTTCTCCTTTCTTCCACTTTAAGTGGAATGGCAAGGCAAAATAATACACTCTTTAGGTACTTTATAAAGAATACAAAGTTCATTGAAATTATATACATCTATTGCTGTTTTCCCCTTTTCCCAAGCAATAATAGTGTTTTTACTTTTATGTATCTTTTCGGCCACTTCATCTAGTGTAAGCCCTGCATTTACTCTTGCTGCAGTTAATGTTATCTGTAATTTCTTTTCCATCTAATCTTCACTTCCTTTCTTAATTTCAAAGTCATTTTATTACACTTTAAGTGGAATGTCAATACTTTTAGTAAAAATTTTTTCATTTTTTTATTGTTTTTTTTTACTTTCAGTGTTATAATGTAGGCATATCATAAAAAAGGAGGGTTTAAAAATGCTATCTAAAGATGACACTTACAGAAAAATATTTGCAAACAATCTTAATTACTATATGCAAATAAATAATAAGATCCAAGATGATCTAGTAAGAGATTTAGGATTAAAGAGTTCTACTATCTCTAGTTGGTGTAATGGTCAGAAACTACCTCGTATGGATAAAATTGTACTTTTATCTAATTATTTTGGAATACATTTTTCAAAGTTAATTGAAGAAAGAACAGATAATAATTATTTTGAATTTATAGCAGAAGATGATGCTATGTTTCCATTGTTGGATGTTGGTGATATTGCATTAATTTACAAACAATCTAATATTGAAGATGAAGCAACTTTATTAATTAGTATGGATGATAAAAAAACTATTAGAAAATTTATATTAAATGATGATAAAACTTATTATTCATTAATTGCTATGAATGCATGCTATAAAAATATAGATATAAATATTAATGATGTTAATACTAAAGTCAAGATACTTGGAAAAGTTGTAAAAACTGAAAATAGAAGTGCTTTTAAATAATATTAAGAAAGGAGATTTAAATTATGGATCCAGTAGTTATCTTTTTACTAATTTTTATATTATTTTGTTTATTTATGGTGTATTATACATCACATTTAAAAGCAAAAACAAAAAAGGAAATATCTAATTTAAAGAATCAACGTCAAGCTTCTTTATTTATATCATTAAATCATTTTAATGGACTTCCTATTGCAGAAAATACATTAACTCAAATTTTTTCTT
>CAUWNG010000024.1:0-41899 GCA_963560005.1 uncultured Clostridia bacterium | reverse complement strand
ACAACTAAAATCTATTTGTTTTTACTTGAATAGAATTTACTTTTTCAATTCACCAATTTATTATTTTTTTAGTATAATTACATAAAGTGTTGAATTTTTTGGTAGAATATAATATAATTATAATGCGAAAATTTTATTGTTCTGAAAGGAAGATGCAAATGTTTAAGTACGGACAAGATATAGGAATTGATTTGGGAACAGCTAGTGTAATAGCTTATGTGAAAGGAAAGGGAGTTGTTTTAAGAGAACCTTCAGTTGTAGCTGTGGATAATAACACAGGAGATGTTTTAGCTGTAGGCAAAGAAGCAAGAAGAATGTTAGGTAGAACTCCAGGGAATATTGTAGCTACAAGACCTTTAAGAGATGGTGTAATTTCTAATTATACAGTTACCGAAAAGATGCTTAAATATTTTATAAATAGAGTTTGTGGAAAATTTATATTTTCGCCAAGAATAATGATTTGTATTCCTTCACAGGTTACAGAGGTAGAAAAAAAAGCAGTTATAGATGCGGCTTCTCAAGCTGGTGCTAAAAAAGTATATTTAATAGAAGAACCAATAGCAGCAGCAATAGGAGCAGGAATAGATATATCTAAAGCGTGTGGTAATATGGTTGTAGATATAGGACGGAGGAACAACTGATGTTGCAGTAATTTCATTAGGAGGTTCTGTAGTTAGTACTTCTTTAAAGGTGGCAGGAGATAAATTTGATGAAGCAATAATAAAATATATAAAGAAGAAATATAATATTATGATAGGAGAAAGAACAGCAGAAGATTTAAAAATAAATATAGGCTGTGTATATCCTAAAATTCAAGATATGGAAATGGATATAAGAGGAAGAGATTTAATAACAGGACTTCCAAAAACAGTAACTATACATTCAAGTGAAATGCTTGAAGCACTTATAGAAACAGCAATGATGATTGTAGATGCAGTACATTCAGTTCTAGAAAAGACACCACCAGAATTAGCAGCTGATATTAGTGACAAGGGAATATATATGACAGGTGGAGGTTGCTTACTAGATGGATTGGATAAACTTTTACAAGAAAAAACAGGAATAAATGTAATGATAGCACAAGATGCGGTTTCATGTGTGGCTTTAGGAACAGGAAAGGCGCTAGATAATTTAGATACTTTGGATATGAGAAAAAGAAAGTAAATTGTATAGGTGAAATAAATGAATAAAACTAAAAGAAAAATATTTGAAACTTCAATGGATTTGTTTGCAAAAAAAGGATATGATGCTACAAGTATAGAAGAAATAACGGCAACAGTTGGTGTGGCAAAAGGAACATTGTATTATCACTTTTCAAGCAAAGAAGAAATTTTTAAGTTTTTAGTAGAAGAAGGTGTAAAACTTTTAAAAAATAGTATCCTTATTAAAACTTCAAAATTAGAAAGATCATTGGATAAAATTAGAGCTATTGTATTAATACAGATAAAAGTATTAGTAAAATATGAAAGTTTTATGACAATAATTCTTAGCCAAATATGGGGTAGTGATGAACGTAGTTTAATGTGTAGAAAATACGTTTTTGAATATATACAAATGATAGAAGAAATTGTTCAAGAAGGAATTTCTAAAGGTGAAATAATAGATGTTGATTCAAATGTAATAGCCTCTGGAATATTCGGATTTACTAGTTCAAGCTTAATATATAAAATGCGTCATGATGGAAAAGAAATAGATGTACAAAGACTTTTTAGAGATATAGAAGTAAGTTTTATAAGAAAATTAAAGAAATAGTAATTATTTAGAGGTGTAAAATGAGAATATTAAAAGATTTTAAGATACCAGATTTTAAATTTCCAAAATTAAAAATGAAGGAAATATCAGAAATTGATGAATTAAAGGTTGATTATGAAGCAGTAAGAAAAGAACAAGAAAAACAGAAAAAAACTGAACATAAAAATTACGAAACAACTAATTATAGTACAATAAGGGAAGTATTTGATGAAGTAATAAAAAAATATTCAGAAAAAGTACTTTTATTAGAAAAAACAAATCCAAAAGGAGCTTTTGGAGAAATTACTTATAAACAATTTGGAGAAGAAGTAATTGCTTTTAGTACAGCGTTACTAAGAAAATTAAAATTAAATGCTCCTAGAGTAATTATTATTGGTGAAAATACACATCATTGGTATTTATCATATATGACTATGCTTTGCAGTGATGGTATAGCTATACCTGTAGATAAAGAATTGCCAGAAAATGAGTTAGAAAATGTTATAAAAAGGGCTAAAGCAGATGTTGTTGTCTTTTCGACTAAAAAATGTGAAATTATAAAAAGAATAATTGATAAACTACCAGATGTAAAATACTTTATTCAAATGAATTCAGATGAGGAAATTAATGGAAGAACTGTAGGATTAAATTATTTGTTAGAAGAAGGAAAAATTTTAGCTAAAAATGATAATTATTTTCAAAATGTAGTAATAAATCCAGATGACTTTAAAGTGTTGATATTTACATCAGGTACAACATCAAATTCAAAAGGTGTAATGCTTTCTAGTAGAAATTTAGCAGAAAATTTAAATGCGGTATTTGCTTATGTAAAAATATATGATAATGATAGATTATTATCAATATTACCTTTGCACCATACTTATGAATCATCTATAGGCTTTTTGGTACCTTTTGCAAAAGGTGCTTCAATTGCTGTATGTCAAGGTTTAAAATATATAGTACCAGATCTTAAAGAAGCAAAGCCAACAGTTCTATTAACAGTACCACTTTTAGTAGAAAGTTTGTATAAAAAAATCACTAATAATATAAAGAAAAGTAAAAAAGAAGGTTTAGTAAATTCAATGATTCATGTTACTAATGCTTTAAAAGTATTAGGTGTAGATTTAAAAAGAAAAGTGTTTAATGAGATTTACGAAAATTTAGGTGGAAGACTTAGAATAATAGTATCCGCAGCAGCACCAATAGATGCTAAAATTGGAAAATGGGTGGAAGATATAGGAATAATGTTCTTGCAAGGATATGGATTAACAGAAACAGCTCCAATTTCAGCTTTAACACCTGATTTTGAACCAAAAGTTGGATCAGCTGGAAAAGCAGTTGCAAAAGCAGAAATAAGAATAGATACTCCAAATGAAAATGGGGAAGGAGAAGTGTTAATAAAAAGTCCAACATTAATGTTAGGATATTATGAAGATGAAGAAGCAACAAAATCAGCTATAGAAACTATTAATGGTGAAAGATGGTTTAATTCAGGTGATATAGGATATTTGGATAATGATGGATTTTTGTATATTACAGGTAGAAGTAAAAATGTAATAGTAACTCAAAATGGAAAAAATATATATCCAGAGGAAATAGAACTATTATTATCAAAAATAGAAGAAATAAAAGAGTGCATGGTGTATGGAAAGGAAGAAAAAGACGAAAAAGAATTGTTGATTTCTGTAAAAGTTATACCAAATTATGAAGTAATAGAAGAAAAACATGGCAAAGGATTAACAGAAGAGCAAATTAAAAAAATTATATGGGAAAAAATAAAAGAAGTAAATAAACAATTAACTTCATATAAAGCTATTAAGAACTTAGAAATTAAACATGATGAATTTGAAAAAACAACAACAATGAAAATAAAAAGATATGCAGAATTAAGAAAAGGTAAATAGTATTTTAGATTTAAGAAAAAGAACAATTAGATGGGACGAAAATAATAAACAATAAAATAAAAAGTCCAATATTGTTCTTTTTTTATAATTATAAAATTACAATATATGACAAATTAATATATAAAAAGCCTTGACTTTGAAAAAATGTTGTAATACAATTGTAACATAAATGTAATAAAAAAAATACCTATTTCTATTGTGATTTTAAAGAATAAGAGATATAATATATAAAGTATTAGAAATGCGTATGATAAAGGAGGGAGTTTACAATGTCTAGGTCTGGCATAGTAAACGTGAGAATGGTAATCACGGAAGAAAAAATATTATCAAATATAGATAAAGTTCAAAAACTAATTAATCCAAACAATAAAAAACAAATCATTCAATTAGAAGAAGACGCCTTCTTTAAAGATTTGATAGAATCAATAAAAACATATTTAATAGAATATCCAAAAAAGAAGAATTTTCCTAAAAGTGTCTATAAAGCAGCTTATGGATTAGTAGAATATGCTACAAATCAATTTGAAGAGAACACTAAAAAAATAGAAGAATTAATTAGACAAAGAGAAAAGAATATAGCATTAGCATCAGAACTAAAAGAAACTTTATATATTGTAGAAAATAAACAGGGAGATTGGAAACAAAGTATAAAAGACATATCTTCAGATTTTTCAGAAGATATTATAGATACATTAGGCTTAATAGGAAGGTCAAAATCAGATAAATCACAAAATTATCAATCTGCTGTAAAGTTAATAAATGCACGTATAGTTAATTTGGAATCTAATTTACATATAGAAATAGACATGGAAAGAATAGAGGATAAATCAAAAGCTTTAAGTTATATAGGAATTGAAGTGGCAGATGCATTAAAATTAATTCCTACTCCACAAGAAGACACTGTGGAAGAAGCAAAGGAAATTAACAAAGAAAATATTGTTCAAGAAAATATACCAGAAGAAAATAAACAATATTTAGAGCAAACTAGAGTAGATGTAAAACCTTCTTTGTGGCAAAGATTTAAAAATAGCAAATTTGTAAAAGCAATTAGCTATGTATTCAAAATTAAAGTTGTATTACAAGTTCCTGCCTTACCAGAAGGAAGAGGAGAAGAACAATAGTATAGGGTTGTTAGTAAAGAAAAGGGGGAAATAATAAAATATTTCCCCAAAAAAGTTAAAAAAATATTAAAAAAGTATTGACATATTTAGCAAAATGGATTATACTTAATACTGCATTTAGCAATGCGCCCTTAGCTCAGTTGGTCAGAGCAACCGGCTCATAACCGGTGGGTCCAAGGTTCGAATCCTTGAGGGAGCACCATTTTATTTATGATATGGGTAGGTGGCCGAGTGGCTAAAGGCGGCAGACTGTAAATCTGTTCTCATACGAGTACGATGGTTCGAATCCATCCCTGCCCACCAATATAAAAACCGTAGATTAGTTGAAATATCAACAGTTCTACGGTTTTTATATTGCAAATTTAAATATTTTATTATAATACTTGAAATTAATGTAAAATTAAAATATAATTTATATGCATAATGAACAATAATTATTATAAAATATTAGGGAGAAAATTCTTTATGGAAGAAAAATATAATATTTTAGAATATTACAATAAAAATGCTCAATTATATTGTAATCAAACTTTAGATGGGAATTTACAAGAAAATTACAATAAATTTTTGGGCAGACTGCCAAATAATGCGTATATTTTAGACTTTGGATGTGGTTCTGGTAGAGATAGTAAGTATTTTATAGAAAAAGGATATAAGGTTGAAGCAATAGATGGTTCTATAGAAATGTGCAAATTAGCAAGTAAATATATAGAACAAGAAGTTAAATGTATGAAATTTGATGAATTAGATGATAGAGACATTTATGATGGTATATGGGCTTGTTCCTCAATATTACATGTTGAAAAGGAAAAATTATCTAATATTTTAGAAAAAATGATAAAAGCTATAAAGGACGAAGGAATAATTTATACTTCTTTTAAAATAGGGCAGGGTTCTCAAATAAAAGAAGGAAAATATTATAATTATATAACAAAAGAAGAAATGCAAAAAGTTTTAAGTGAAATAAAATATAATGTAAAAATAGTAGATTATTTTGAAACATTACCAAGTACAAAAAGAAAAACACAAAATACTTTATGGGGAAATTTTATTATAAAAAAATGTAAGTAAATTTTTATTAAATATAGGTTACTTTTTAGGGGGGAATATGAGTAATGAAAAAAATATCTATAGTAATACCAATGTATTATGAAGAGGAAGTTGCTAAACAGTGTTACGAAAAAGTAACAGAAGTTATGTCTAATCTTAACAATTATGATTATGAGATAATTTTTGTAGATGATGGTAGTAAGGATAAAACATTAGAGATATTGGAGAATATACAAAAAAATGATATTAAAGTAAAAATAATTTCTTTTTCAAGAAATTTTGGTCATCAAGCAGCAGTAACAGCTGGTATAAAGTATGTTACAGGAGATGCAGCTGTTATTATTGATGCGGATCTTCAAGACCCTCCAGAGACAATACCAGACATGATTAGATTATGGGAAGATGGTAATGATGTTGTTTATGGTAAGAGAAAATCAAGAGAAGGAGAATCGAAGTTTAAGCTATTATCTGCTAAAATGTTTTACAAGGTATTAAATGCATTGTCAGATGTAGAAATACCAAAGGATACTGGGGATTTTAGATTAGTTGACAAGAAAGTATTAGATGTAGTAAATAATATGCCTGAACATAATAAGTTTTTACGTGGATTATTTAGTTGGACAGGCTTTGAGCAAAAAGCTTATGAATATGAAAGAAAAGAGAGAGTGGCAGGAAAAACTAAATATCCATTAAAAAAGATGTTAAAACTTGCTTCAGATGGAATAATAAGTTTTTCAACAAAACCTTTAAAATTAGTAATAAATTTAGGAATAATTACAATATTTATTTCAATGGCTGTACTAATATATTCAATTATTTCATATATATTAAAACTTAATAACTTGGCTTCAGGATGGACTTCTATAATGGTTGCAATAACTTTCTTTAGTGGAGTTCAATTATTGTGTATAGGAATAGTAGGAGAATATATTAAAAGAATATATGATGAAACTAGAAAAAGACCAGAATATATTATAAAAAAGAAAATAAATATAGATTAAAATATAATAGGGAGTATTTTGATGAAAAAAAAGGCTAAAGAAAATATTTTTAAAGTATTTATTATTATACTATTTTTTATATCTATATTTTCTATAATAATGCCAAGAATATTAGGAAATTACGATGAATTATGGAATTTTAATTTTGCAAATCAAATTGCCAATGGTTTAATACCATATAAAGATTTTAATATAATACAAACACCTTTAATGCCAATGATATGTTCGATATTTCTAAAATTATTCGGACAAGAATTGATTATAATGAGAGTGTTGGCAGTTATTTTAAATCTAATAATATTTTATGTATCATATAAGATATTATCACATTTAAAAGTGAATAAACCATTAATAGTAGGTACATTAATTGTTATGTTTTTACTATTAAAAGAATACATGTATATAGATTATAATTTAGGATTAATTCTAGTTTTATTACTGATTATATATTTAGAATTAATAAAAACAACACATAAATTAAAATTAAATATAAAATATGACATATTAATAGGGATAATGGCAGGATTATGTTTTACATTAAAACAAAGTATAGGTGTAATTACAATTATTTCTATAGTTGGATATCAAATTTTAAAAGTAAAGAATAAAAATGATATAATGCTATTTATAAAAATATCATTATATCGAGCTTTAGGAGTTTTTATACCTATAGGAATTTTATTAGTTTATTTAATTTATAATAATGCTTTAAAAGATTTTATAAGTTATGCTATATTAGGAATAGGAACTTTTTCGAATAAAATACGATATGAAAGATTAATATATGGAAATAATAAAATAACTTCTATTTTAAGCCTGTTAGTTCCAATATTATTAATAATTATGCTTGTAGTTACATTGGTAAAAAGAAAAAAAGTTGTAACTATATTTACAGTATTTTCATTAACAAGTTTTTTATTAGTATTTCCTATATCAGATGAAATACATTTTTATATAGGTATAATTCCAATACTAATATATATAAGTTATTTAATTTCAAGGTTTTTACGAAGAATAAATTGGAAAAATAGAAGAAACAAAAAATATATATTTTTAAAAACATTTTTATTTTGTGTAATTATATTATCATCAATATATTTTGGTTATATAAACTTAAAGAAAGATATAGAGTATTTTAGAAATATAGATACACAAACTTTAATGAGTGGATACAAATATATTACAATGAGTGATAATACAAAGAAAAAAATAGAAGAAGTAGATAATTTTATACTTTCACAAAATAAGCCTGTATATATATTAGATGCTGAAGCGGTATTATATAGAATTCCAATTAACCAATATTATAAAGATTATGATATGTTTTTAAAAGGAAATTTAGGAAAAGATAGTGAACAAGGGCAAATACAAAAACTTGAATTGGATAAGAATAAAATAATATTAATAAGAAAAGATACAATAAAAAGAAATTGGCAAAATCCAGAAGATGTAAGAGAATATATAAAAGAAAATTATACAAAAATAGGAAGTATTAGTATCTTTGATATATATGAATAAAAAATAGAACTTGTATTTTTATACAAGTTCTTAATTTCTTTTATAAGTTTTTCAGCTTCTTCTGGCGATAAATAATTATATTCGACCATATCAGAAATAACTTTTTTTTGTCTGCTTAAAGTTAAGTCAGGGTTAGCTGTTGGAGCATATACACTTGGAGCATTTGGTATACCAGCCATCATAGTAGCATCTGCAAGGGTCATGTCTTTTGGGTCTTTATCCAAATATCCTTTGCATGCTTCTTTAATGCCATAGTAACCATCACCAAAATAAATAGTATTAATATATAGTTCCAATATATCGCTTTTTGAATAGTTTTTTTCAAGATCAAACGCTACTAAAATTTCTGCAATTTTTCTATTTATAACATTATCTTCATAAATAAAGTATAAATTTTTAGCAACTTGTTGAGTAATAGTACTACCACCTTCTAAAAATTCCCATTCTTTTATATTATTGATTATGGCTCTACATATACCAATTATATCTATTCCATTGTGAGATTCAAAACGATGATCTTCAACAGCAATAATAGCATTTTTATAATATTCAGGCACTTTATTAATACTTATATAATTTTTATTGCTTTTAATTTTTGCTATTTTATCATATAAACTGATTTTTTCTATTGCTTTTTTGTATGTAGAATATCCATTATATAAAAAAATACTGCCAATGGCAAAAAGTATTATAAAAACAAATAATAACATTTTAAAAAAGAATTTCATAAAATCACACTCACTTTAAACAAAATGTTTATTCATAAGTATATTATAACATAAAACTTTAAAAATGCTATTAGTAAAATATTAAAATTTGTATTATAAGATGTAAACTTTAAAAAATGATTGAAAGTAATTGACAAATTTTGAAAGTTAATAGATAATATTAAATGAAGTAAAAGTATGGAAAAAATAATTGAAAAGTACCAAGGAGGAATATATTTTTTATGTATGTTTTTAATAGAATAACTGTAAATCCACAGTTGCCAAAAAGGATTAATAAACTATCAGAAATCAGTTATAACCTATGGTGGTCATGGAATACAGAATTTTTAAAACTTTTTAAGAAAATAGATATAGATTTGTGGGAAAGAGTTGAAAAAAATCCTGTAAAATTTTTAAGAGAGATAGAACAACAAAAATTAGAGAATATAACAGAAGATCAGGAATTCTTAAAAGAATATGATAAAATTGTAGAAAATTTTGAAGACTATATGAAAAGTAAGAATACATGGTTTTCTAAAAATTTCCCCAATAATAAAAATGATTTAATAGCATATTTTTCAGCAGAATATGGATTGGACCAAATACTTCCTATTTACTCTGGTGGTTTGGGAATTTTATCAGGAGATCATCTAAAATCTTCTAGTGATTTAGGAGTGCCTTTAGTAGGAATTGGTTTATTATATAAAAATGGTTATTTTCACCAAAAAATAAATGGGCATGGGGTCCAAGAAACGGAATACCATAGTATAGATATAAATACTTTACCAATAAAACCTGTAAGAGATAATGAGGATAAAGATATTTTAATAGCTATTAAGTTGCCAAAGAAAAAATTGTATTTAAAAGCATGGAAAATAAGTGTTGGCAGGAATGAGTTATATTTGTTAGATTCAGATATAGAAGAAAATATACCAGAATACAGAAATATTACAAGTACTTTGTATGGTGGAGACAAAGAAATGAGAATAAAACAAGAAATTGCACTTGGAATGGGTGGAGTTTCTATGTTAAAAGCATTAGGATATAAGCCAACTATATATCACATGAATGAAGGACATTCGTCATTTTTGATTTTAGAATTAATTTATACAATAATGAAAGATAAAAAAGTCTCATTTAACATAGCAAGAGATATAGTAAGTTCTAAAACTGTATTTACTACTCATACACCAGTACCAGCAGGTAATGATATATTTACATTAGAACTAGTGGAAAAATATTTTAAAGATTATTGGGATAAATTAGGAATAAGTAAACAAGAATTTTTTCAAATGGGTATGAAGCCAGATGCAAAAATGGATGCAGGTTTTAATATGGGAATTTTAGCATTAAAAGTGGCTGGAAAAAAGAATGGAGTAAGCAAGTTACATGGAGCTGTTTCAAGAGAGCTATTTGGAGAAATTTGGCCCAATATAGCAGCAAATGAAGCACCTATTACATATATTACAAATGGTATACATACTTGTTCTTGGCTTCCTTCTAACCTAAAAAAATTATGTAATAAATATCTAGTTCCATATTGGCAGGATAATATGCATAATGATGAAACATGGAAAAGGATTGCAGATATACCAAATGAGAAATTATGGGAAGTACATCAAGAAAGAAAGAAAAAATTAATAGCATTAGTAAAGGAAAACACTATAACTAGATTAAGAAGATGTGGATATAATTATGAAGAAATTAACAAACTAGTATCTAGCTTAGATCCAGAAGCATTAACTATTGGATTTGCTAGGAGATTTGCAACATATAAAAGAGCTACATTAATATTTAAAGATTTAGAAAGAATAACACAAATTTTAAATAATAGTAATAAAAAAGTTCAGATAATATTTGCAGGAAAAGCTCATCCAGCAGATAAAGAAGGACAAGATTTAATAAAATATATTCATGAAATTTCAATGAAACCACAATTTAGAGGAAAAATATTTTTATTAGAGAATTATAATATAGCAATGTCTAGATATTTGATAAGTGGTGTTGATGTTTGGTTAAATACCCCAAGAAGACCAATGGAAGCTTCAGGAACTAGTGGTCAAAAAGCATCTGTAAATGGAGTTTTAAACTTTAGTGTTTTAGATGGTTGGTGGGCAGAAGGTTATAATGCAAAAAACGGTTGGATAATAGGAACAAATGCAGAATATCCAAATTATGAAGAACAAGATAAAGCAGACAGTGAAAGTATATACAATACATTGGAGAATAAAATTATACCAATATATTATGAAAAAGATGAAAATGGTATTTCTAAAAAATGGTTGAAATTAATGAAAGAATCTATAATGTCAACAGGTGGAAGATACAGTACAGCTAGAATGTTGGTAGATTATTGTAGAAACCTATATATGCCTCTATGTAATTTATATAATAATTACTTTTCAGATTTAGAAAAAGTAGGAAGTTATAATGCATGGAAAGAAGAAATAGTAAAAAGTTGGGACAATATAATAATTACACAAGAAAATAATCTAGATAATATTACAATAGATGCAGGAAATAATATAGAAGTAAAATGCAAAGTTAAATTACCTAATATTTCTAAAGATAATATTGAAGTACAAGCATATTATGGAAGAATACAAGAAAATGGAGTAGTAGATGATATAAATATTATTCAAATGCAATTAGAAGAAGATGATGAAGAAAATAAAATTTATACTTATAAAGCTAAAATTAAACTTGTTAATGGTGGCAATTATGGTTATACATTTAGAGTAATGCCTAAACATGAAATGCTCTTAGATTCTGCAAATTTAAATTTAGTAAAATGGATAACAAGATAATAATTAAATTAATATAATATATAAGATATAGTATGGGATCATCTAAAAAAGATGATCCTTTATCTTGAAACGAGCTTAAATATATGATATAATAAATTTTGTAGTTTTTTTTATGTGATAAAAAATTAGTGTTACATAAGAATATATTTCTAAGGGATAGGGGGAAAAAACAATATGAGAAAAACAAAGATTATTTGTACACTAGGACCTGCAGTAGATGATGAAAAAGTTTTAGAAGAATTAATAAAAGCTGGAATGGATGTAGCTAGAATAAACTTTTCTCATGGAAATTATCAGGATCAAAAACCAAGGATAGAAAGATTAAAAAAGGTTAGAGAGAGAATTGGAAAACCAGTAGCTTTATTATTAGATACTAAAGGACCAGAAATAAGAATAGGTAAATTTGAAAATGATAAAATTGAATTAAATGATGGAGATACTTTTACATTAGTGTGTGATGAAATATTAGGCAATAAAGAAAGAGTATCTGTAACATATCAAAATCTATATAATGAAGTGGATATAGGTACAAAAATATTAATAAATGATGGATTAATAGAAGTAGAAGTTGAAGAAATCAAAGGAAAAGAAATTATTTGTAAAGTATTAGATGGAGGAATTTTAACAAATACTAAGAGTATTAATATTCCTAATTCAAAAATTAATTTACCTGGTATGACAGAAAAAGATATGGAAGACATTAAATTTGGAATACAAATAGGTTTTGATTATATTGCAGCTTCATTTGTTAGAACACCACAAGATGTTCTAAATATAAGAAAAATATTGAAAGAAAATAATGGTGAACATATAAAAATAATTTCTAAAATAGAAAATAGACAAGGAATAGATAACTTTGATCAAATACTAGAAGTTTCTGATGGTATTATGGTAGCTAGAGGAGATTTAGGTGTGGAAATACCAATGGAGGAAGTACCTATTAGGCAAAAAGAATTTATAGCTAAATGTTCAAATGCAGGAAAGCCTGTAATTATAGCTACACAAATGTTGGAATCTATGATAAATAATCCAAGACCAACAAGAGCAGAGGTAAGTGATGTTGCAAATGCAATATATGATATGACTAGTGCAATAATGTTATCTGGAGAATCAGCAACAGGAAAATATCCGATTGAATGTGTAAAAACAATGGTTAAAATTTGTGAATCTATAGAAGGAACTATTAAATATTGGAAAAGATTTAAGAAAAAAGAGCGTAATTTAGATACTACAAATTATGAATATAATTTAAATTATTCAACTTGTTGTACAGCAATGGATTTAAATGCAAAAGCTATATTTGCTTATACTGAAACTGGAAGAACTGCTAAAATGATTTCAGGTTTTTTACCAAAATGTACTATATATGTAATAACATCTAATGAAATTGTATATAGACAATTATCATTAGTATGGAATATACATACTATATTAGTAGAAAATAAACCAAGTATAGATGACATGATAGAAGATGGTATTGAAATTGCTAAAAATAATAATTTTATTCAAACAGATGATATTATAGTTATAGCTGGTGGTGCTTCAGTGTTATCTGGGCATCATAAAGATAAATTAAATAAAACAATAGGTGGAGTATTAAAAGTATAGGAGAAAGTGTGACATTTGTCACATTTTCTTTTTTTATGTCATAAAATGTATTATAAACTAAAAATAAGGAGGAATAAAAATGTGCAGATTTAAATGTTGTTGTATGCAAAACAATAATAATATGGAAGCACTAGAAAAAGCATGTCAGAATGTAGGAACTGTTGCAGAATATGATACAATTAATAATGATTATAATTGCTTAAATATGAATAATATGTGTAAATGTGGTTTTGATGAAGAGATTAATTTATTTCCAACAAATCCAATGTTAGCTCAAAGTTATGTGCCTATTCAATATATGGATAAAACATTTACACCATGTTGTGGACTAAAAATGGGAACAATTTTTCCGGAATTAGTAAGCCCTTATGAACCATGCCAATCTATTGAAGAAATTAATTATTTAAAATCAAGAAATTCTATAGGGGAGGGATGTAACAAATGTTAGATGATAGAAATTGTAATTGTGGATGCAATAATAATTCAGAACTAGATAATTTAAATTGCAACTATTCACCAGATGGGATTAATGCGGCATTTGGATACAATTCTGTAAATGAATTGAGTAATAATAATTGTAATATTTCAAATTGTAAAGAAGAATGTTGTGAAGAAAGAGAAAGAATAAGAAGAAAAATGATAGAAAAAATTAAATGTTTAAAGTTTGCAATAGTAGATATTTCATTATATTTAGATACGCATGTAAATGATAAAAAGGCATTATGTCTTCATAGAAAATATTGCAATGAGTTAAAAGAATTAGAAGATAAATATCAAAGGGTTTATGGACCACTTTCTATATATTATCCATGTAATAAATGGAGATGGTTAGAAGAACCATGGCCTTAGTTGATTTTGGGAGTAAATAACTATCTATCATTTTTAAAATCCTAAAGTTATTGGGGTTGTAAGAATATATAAGGAATAGGAAAAATAAAATAAAAAATTGAGTAGATACCTACTCTTTTTTTATTGGAAAGATTATATTAAAACAAAAAGGAGACATTTTAATTTGAGTTTAGTGCTAGATATACAGAAAAAAGAATGTGGAATAATTGAAAGAAAAGTAAATAAACCTGAAGATGTTTTTAATCTAGAAGAAGTACAAGAAATAAAAGATGCTATACAAGAGCATTTTTTATTTTTGGGATTAGATAGAATTAATAACATTAGAAATATAAGCCTATTGGGAATTGGAACAAGTTCTCATATAGAAATTGATGTTAAATATATTGTAAGAACAGCTTTAGTAACTGCAAGTGATAGGGTAATATTGGTACATAATCATCCATCAAATTCACTTGAGCCAAGTTTACAAGATAAGGAAATATCAAATATTTCTAATCAATTATTAAAGGCATTTAATATTAGATTATTAGATCATATTATTGTAAGTGGAAATTCTTATGTTAGCATGGAGTCTTTAAAACTTATTAATGATAAATATGAAAGTGAAAGAACTAAAATGCTTGATAAGATAACAGTTATAGAAGAAAATATAAAACTTAAAGATGAAATAGTTAGATTGAATAAAGAATTAAAAAAATATAGAGAAATGGAAAAAGATACAGAAGACGAGTACGAGTAGTATGTCTAATTAAAAAATAAAAAGTCACAGAATCGATTCTGTAGCGAATTAAAAATAGAAATGGAGGAATTTATAAGATGAAAAATTACAAAAATTATTTTTTAACAAGTGAAAGTGTAACGAAAGGTCATCCAGACAAAGTAGCAGATTTGATTTCTGATAGTATATTGGATGAATATTTAAGGAAAGATAAAAATTCAAGAGTGGCTGTTGAAACTATGCTATCAAATGGTAAAGTTACAGTAGCAGGACAAGTAAGTTCAAACGGTCAGGTAGATATTGAGAAAGTAGTACGAGATACATTAAAAAAAGTAGGTTATGATGATGCAGAAAATTCTATGGATTACAGCGAATGTAAAATAGAGATAAACATAACAAAACAAAGTGAAGATATTGCTTTGGGAGTAGATGATGGCGGAGCAGGAGATCAAGGAATTATATTTGGCTATGCTACAGATGAGACAGAAGAATATATGCCGTATCCAATTATATTAGCACATAAACTATCTAAAAAGATTGATGAAGTTAGAGAAAATAATATTTTGCCATATTTAAAATCAGATGGTAAGGTACAAGTTACCGTTGAGTATGTAAATGATATGCCAATTCGAATAGATACTATTTTAATTTCAGTACAACATTCGAAAGAGGTAGAATTAATCCAGTTACAAAAGGAAATATTAGAAAATGTGATTTTAGAGACAGTAGATTCAGAAATGTTAGATATTGAAACAAAATTCTATATAAATCCTACAGGTAGATTTGTAATAGGAGGTGCTATTGCTGATACTGGACTTACAGGAAGAAAAATAATAGTAGATACTTATGGGGGAATTGCAAGACATGGAGGAGGAGCTTTTTCAGGGAAAGATGGAACAAAAGTAGATAGGTCTGGAGCATATATGTTAAGACATATAGCAAAAAATGTTGTTGCAAATGGTTTAGCAAGAAGGTGTGAAATTCAAATGTCTTATGGAATAGGAATAAATAAACCAATATCTTTATACATTGATTGTTTTGGGACAAACAGAATAGCTGAAGGATTAATTATAAAATTAATAAAAGAGAGGTTTGATTTGACACCTAAAGGAGTTATTAATTATTTAAAACTAAAAGAGCCAATATATTCAAAAACTACTAATTGCGGTCATTTTGGTAGAAAAGGATTTACTTGGGAAGAATTAATACAAATATAAATAAAAATTGAATAAGTGTTGTATAAAGTTTGGACAAGAGTTAATATAACACAAACTTTATATAAGGTCTTTTTTATTTGGAAGGAGAATGTAAAGTGTACATTTTTATTTTAATAGTAGTAGCAATGTTAAGCTCATTTGCTACATTAATAATACATTGTTGTCTGATTATAGGAAAGGAAAGTGGTAAACAGTGGGAGGAAGAAGTGATTATGAAGAAAGAAAGCAAAAAAGAATAGAAAGGTATAAGATACTATCTGAAAAGGCAAAAGAACGATCGAATCAATATATGAATTCAAGTGCAAATAAAACGCTAGAAAGAAGACCATTAGGACAACCTATTTTAGTTGATCATTATTCTGCAAAAAGACATAGAAATTTACTAGAGAGAGCTCAAAACAATATTAAGAAATCTATTGAAGAAGATAAAAAAAGTAAATTCTATAGTAATAGAGCAGAAACAGCAGAAAAAAGTAAAGTGATATATAGTGATGATCCAAAAGCAATTGAAAAGCTAAAAGAAAAGTTAGAAAAATCAGAAAATGAAAGAAATTTAATAAAAGCAAGAGAACATTATAAGTGGGAACTTGCAAATATTGGTGCTACTATCAGAGAAACTAAAAAAAGGATAGAAAGGTTGGAAAGACTTGAAGAAATTAAATTTGAAGATGTAGAATTTGACAATTGTAAGGTAATACATAATAAAGAAATTAACAGAATTCAGTTTTTATTTAATGAGATTCCAAACGAAAATATTAGAAGAGAATTAAAATCTAATGGATTTCATTGGTCAAGAAAAGAACAAGCTTGGCAAAGAGAATTTAATCAAAATTGTATAAGAGCTACAAATAGAATCGTAAAAGATAATTTTAATAAAAAGCACGAACAGGAGGAGGAAGAAGAATTTGAATAAATTAGAATTATTTAATGAAATGTATGAGGTGACAGAACATAATTTGCTTTGTTATTCAAAAAATTCTTTAATGACAGAGCCAAAATCCAAGTTTATAAAAGAGTGGAACAGAGAAAAAGAAAAGTTAGAGTTATTAAAGGAAATAATAGAAGAAGAAAAACAAATTATGAAAGCAAAAAATATAAATTTTACACAAAAACAAATATTAAAGATGTATCCTAATACTATATATTATGTTAAAAATAGCAATGGAGGATTATTAGCAGGTTGTATAGAATTGGAGGAGGCAAAGAGATATGCAGAAGAATATAAAACAGAATATATGAAAGATAAATTAAATAATAAGATAGGAGTGTATGTTTTTGATAAAGAAGGTAAAAATTTATATGTGGCTAAAGGAACAAAAATAGAAGAAATAGAAGAATTTGAATAGTAGTATAGTTTTAGAATAAAAGAGGAGTGATTGATTTTTGAAAATAATAATAGCCAATAAAGATGATTATATTAAATTCAATGCTAGATTAATAAATAAGATACATTTTTTTGAATTAACTGAAGGTACAACAGATTATATTATACATAGAGTTAGTCTAGGCGATGATTCTCAAGATGTTTCTTCGATGGATTCGTGTATTAACAATTTACTAGACGAGCAGTATGAAAAAGGCAAGTATATTACTTTAAATGAAATAAAAGAAATCAATAATTTAATATTAGATTTAAATCAGGAAAAATGTAATATTTTAAATGCTTATGCAGAAATAAATAATTATACAATAAAAGACTTTAAGGAAATAAAAAATCTAATTAAAAATATAAACAATTATCAATTATTGAAGGCATATTCCTTATATGAAGTAGGATTATTAATAGTCAAAAAGTTAGATGAGTATAGTGTAAATATTAATATGATTCCATATGTGGACTATGTAAAACTTGCAGAACAGTATTTATTTGATAATAATATAAAAGAAAGATTTTGCTCGTATGGACTTTTAGTTGATACAAGAGAAATGTTTGACAATAATTTAATACAACCCAAAATCGACAAAGACAAAATTATGAAAATTGAAATTGTAAATAAAAAGGAATATGAAGAAAGTTCTATGTATAGTAGAGCAATAATATATTTACCAACATCGCAAGAATTACTGAAAGAAAAATTTGATAGATTAAATTTAGATTATAATAGGCTAACTATTCAAGATACACATATTACAAAATGTGAAATCGTAAACTTTTCTGATTCAATATTAACTGAAAGATTTAACAGGGTAATGAAATATGAATTAGAAAAGTTTTCAAGTAGTTCATATACTACACCATTTCAAGAAATAGAATTGTTTTATAAAGAAATCAGAAAATTTGACAACATAAAAATGCAAAAGTTTTTAGCACTAGTAGAAATAAAAGATAAAGATATTAATTACATTCACGATTTAGTAGAATGTGCAAAGGAAATTAGCAAGTATGAATTACTACCAAATGTAAATGATTTAAATGATATGGGAAAATATTTAGTAAATGAAACAGGTCATTTTGATGATGTAAGTTTTTTAGAAGATTATATTGATTATTATAAATTGGCAAAAGATTATACTGCAAAGGAATGTATATACAATGGGGAATTTACTGAATATGGTTATATTATAAAAAAGGAATTTGAAGAAAAAACGGAAAGAAAAATAAATATGGAGGAAGAAGAATATGAATGAAAATATGTCAAAAGAGAAACCAAAATGTGCTTTAATTGGAGAAGATGGAAACATATTTAATTTAATAGGAATAGCATCACGAACATTAAAGAAAAATGGAATGCAAGAAGAGGCAAAAGAGATGTGTAATAGAATAACAAATGGAGCAAAAAGCTATGATGAAGCACTTATGATTATAGACGAATATGTTGAAATAACTGATAAAGAAAAAATAGAAGAAGACGAATATTAGTAAAAAAGTGGATAATTTAGAGTAGACTGATAGTCTACTCCATTTTGTGAGAGTAGACTCGCTAAAAGCTACGCTTTTAGGCAGTTGTTGGGAGTCGAGTAGACTCCCTGATCCTGCAAAATTGCATAGCAATTTTGATTTAGCAAGAAGCAATAGCAAGGAGTGAATATGGAAAATCAAAAACAAGATGAAAAATTAGTCAGAATAACAATTAATATTCCAGCATACAAAAAAGAAATGATTATGAAAGTTGTAGAAAAAAGTTCATACAATAATGTATCAGAATTTGTAAGAGCAGGAATAGAAAAAGAATTAGATATTCAAATATATAAAGATAATTTAGACTTTATAATAAAAGAATTAGACAAAATGATAGATGCAAAATTAAATCCTTTTATAAAATCACAAAGAAAACTAAATGCAAAATATTTAAGGACAAGTGCTATTAATACATATTTATTAGGGGAACTTTTAGAGAGATTGTTAGGAGACGATATGCATAAACAATTTATAAATATGCTAACTAATGCTAGAAATAAAGCTAATTATTATATTAACCATGATACAGAAAATATGGCAAAAAAAGATTTATATGATTTTTATACAATAGGAGAGATATATCGAAATGAGTAAGGTGGTTTTTTTATTTGAAAACTTTAATCCCGATAAAAGGACTACTTTTTTCAAACATAAAAATTATACAAATTATTTAGGATATAGTGAGTTTGCAATAAAGAATATCAATACAGAGCATGGTCTTTTTGGTAAAATTGCTGAATTTCCTGATATTGAAAATATGAAAGATATAGAATCAATTAATCAATATATAATTAAACTAGCAGATAATAAGAATCCAATTTTTCGTTGTACAATATCTTTATCAGAATATGATGCTATTAGACTAGGTTATGATAGTCAAGAAAAATGGAAAGAACTTTTTGAAAGTAAATTAGTAAGTCTAGCAAGTAAATTAAATGTAAAATATGAAGATTTGCAATACTGTCGGAGCAGTTCATTTAGAAAGTGGACATCCCCATTTGCAAGTTATGGTATGGAGCAAACAAAAAGATAAAATGAATTATTTTGTAGATTATAAAGAAGTTAACAAAATGCGAGAGGAGTTTACTAACGAAATATTTAAAGAAGATTTGCTTGAACTATATAAAGAAAAAGATATTGCGAGGAAAGGGATTATTACTGAGAATAAATTTTTACAAGAAATAAAAAATGTTAGTACAAATAAAGAATTTATAAAGGATATTCTACAATATGAAAAAGACTTTAATGATAAAAAAATATTGAAACATAATATTTCAAATAAAAAAATAAAATTGGTAGTTGATGATTTAATAAAAATAAAAAGTCTATTAAAGCAAACAAGTGGTAGTATAAAATATCAGTATTTAAAAAAATATCCTAATATTATAAATGAAGTTAATAATCTATCTAAAAAGATAATTGAATTGTCTTTAGAATGTCAGGAACAAGTGGAAAAATATATACAAACTAAACAAGATATTGTAGGTTATAAATATCAAGATGTAGAAAAAATAAAACAGGCACAAACAATTGAAAAAGAAAAAGCAGAACAAGAAATTTTAAAATTAATCGGTAATCAAGTATTAAATTTTGAAAGGATATTATTAAATCAAAAGTTAGAATATAACCAAATACAATATATAAATAATGGCAGACAATTAGTTTGGAATATTTTTAATACGCTATATTTTACAACAAGACAAGAAGAAAAATATTTAAGAAGATTTGAACTAATATATAAGAAACAATTGTCAAAACAGGCTAAAAAAGAATTAGCACTAAAAAAGAGAAATGCATCATCGTTAAATTGGGAAAAATAATATGCAAAATAATTGTATTTAACTGTTTTTTATGATATAGTATGTTATGAAAAAATAAAAATGAATGGAGCATAAAAATGAACTATAAAAAAGACTTATCAGAACAAAATCAAAAATTATTATCGAATATAGATATATATATTGAAGATAGAGAATATTCTACTGAAGAAATTGGACGAAACATAAATGATATTAGTAACTATATTATAAGTAAAAGTAGTAAGAATGGAGATCTTGATAAAACAAGAATAGAATATATGCCATTAGCTAATATTTTACAAAGTTCAATTAAAATGGAGAAAAAGTAAGTTATCTTTAATACTAAATCATAAAATGAAATGTTAAATTGGTGTTTTAAGTTATGATATAGTGCTATAAAATAATAATTTGGTATTTATAAAATATAAGGAGGTTTTTATATGAGTAATAAACAAAGAATATTTATTGTAATAGGCTTAACACTAATCATTGTAGTAAGTTTTATAAGTGGTCTACTTATTGGACAGAAAAATTCACCAAAGAATAATTTGGCAGTTAGAGAAGTATATGGAGAAACATTTTATGCAAGTATAGAAAGCATAAAACAGTATAATGATGGTAGTTTTCATATTAATGTCAACGGACTAGAAGTAAATGACATAAATTATAGAGGCGATTTTACTTTTACAATAGATGATAGTATGGATATGACTTGGAGAGGAGAAAAGATTAAAGTTTCAAATTTAAAAGAAGGAAATACAATATCAATTACATTTGTTGATGAAGTCTTCTCTGATATTAGTCCGACTCCATTAACAGAAGTTGTAAAAATACAAATTTTAGATGATGAATTATAATAAAAACTTACAAGTTATATATAACAAGAACATTTACATTTTAGTAGATGTTCTTTTAATTTACAAAAAAGGAGGAATGGTAGAATTCCAATAAAGGAGAAAGAATATAAGTAGAAGAATATTAATAATTTTAGCAATTATAATTAGCATTTTTATTAATGCATATCTTTCCGTTAATTTACATTTTATATTAAGTAAAAATTTTTATAGTTTATTTAATATAAATATTATGACAATAATAAATACTTTATTTAGTGAAAAGAAAGTATTTATTATTTTTTGTGTTTTAGAAATAATAATAATCTCATTTCTATTATTATTTTCTAGTAGAAAGAAAAACATATATCACAGTAATACCATAAAATTAACAAATAAAATTGAAGTGCCAGTTCCTATTCGGAGATGGGCAGTATGGTACATCTTGGTGGTTAGATAAAAAAGATTATAGCAAGATATTCAAATGTAACATTTTAGATAGAAATAAAAAGTATGATACAGTTTCTTTTTCTTCTGGGGGAGTAATAGTAAATTTTGAAAGAAAGGATAATTTAGAAAAATACTATTATATTGATGATAATTTGCATTTACTATTAGTCGGTAGTTCTGGCTCAGGAAAAAGTAGAAGTATTATAATTCCAACTATTACAATGTTAGGATTAGCAGGAGAAAATATGTTTATTAGTGATATTAAAGGAGAACTGTATTTATATACTGCCAATAAACTTAAAGAGTTAGGGTATGATGTTATTGCAATAGATTATATACAGTTTCTAAAAAGTAACAAATATAATTATTTAGATATAGTAATAAATGCAGTTGAAGATGGAAATATTGCTTTAGCAGAAAGTTTGGTAAATGATATTGTTAATGTGTTAGTTACTAAAAACGATAAAACAGAGCCAATTTGGGTAAATGGCGAAATGAGTGTAATAAAAACTGCGATAATGGCAGTTGTGTTAGAAAATAAAGGAAAAAGAAGATATCAAACTCTTGCGAATGCATATTATTTTGTAGCAGAAATGTTTAAAACTGCAGAAGACGGAGAAATGTTAATTGACAAATATATGAAAAATAAAGAGGCTAACGATCCAATTAAAAAATTTTATGCAGTAGCAGGAACTGCACCGAGCAAAACTAGAGGAAGTTTTGTGGCAGCAGCATTATCTACATTGCAAATGTTCATAAATGAATATGTGGCAAATAATACACAAAGTTCTGATTTTGATTTGAGAAATTTTCCTAAAAAGAAAACTGCATTGTATGTGTTATTACCTGACGATCGTGATACTTATCATAAACTTGGTAGTTTATTAGTTCAGCAAATATATACTGCATTAGTAGAAACAAGCAGAGAGCAAGGTGGAGAATTAGGTATAAGGATGAATTTCATTTTAGATGAATTTGCAAACTTTACAAAAATAGATACATTTCAGTCAATGTTAACAGTTTCAAGAAGTAGAAATATTAGATTTCTAATTTGTTTGCAGAGTTTTGGGCAGTTAGAAGAACGATATGGAAAAGAGGGAACACAAAATATTTTAGATAACTGTGCGTGGATGTATTTAAAAAGTGCAAATATTGATACTGCAACTAAAATTTCAGATAAATTGGGTACATATACTTGTCAGAGTTATGGAGAAAGCAGTAATACGAATATTAAATCATATAACAGTAGTAGCAGTATGAGCTTAATATCAAGAAAATTACTTACACCTGACGAAGTTCAAAGAATTGAAAGTCCATATATTTTACTTATGATACCTGGAAAACAGTCGGCATTATTAATAGTACCAGATATTTCAAAAATGTATTTTAATAAATTAAATGGTATGGGAAGTAAATCAGAAAATAAAAGACTAAGAACAGAAAGAGAAGAAATGAGAGAAGAAACAAAAATGAAAAAAATTAAAATATGGGATATATGGAATAAATATAATGTAGAAAATTTTGAAGATGAAGATTTTGAAGGGAAAGAAGAAATAGTAAATATGATTAAGCAAAATTTGGAAAGAAAAATGAAGTAGTGAAAAATAATTAAAATTGAAATCCAATTTGTGCTTTAAGGAAGGATTGTGATTAAAAATTGAAAATTAAAAAAGAAACAATTATAAAAGTAAGCAAGACGGCTATAAGAATGTTATTAAAAGCACTTCTTATAGTCGTTTTATTAAACACAGCAAATCAAATAGTTCACGCATCTAGTCTACAAGATACTAAATTGGTAACTGGAACAGAAAACTTAGTAGATGCGATTATCTCGTGGCTCGTAGGAATAGGAATAACAGTATGTGGAGGCTATTTCATTTATTATGTGTATTGTTTAAAGACAAATGATGAAGGAGAACGAAGACGAAATATACAAAATATAAAAACAACCTTAATTGCGATGGTACTAATTACAACAGGGTTAGCATTAATAGATACAATATTAGGTTTCTACAAGTAATAAATAAAAAAGGTTTTTTATTTTAAAGTAGGTGGTGCAAAATATGACAGAAATGCTTGTAGAACTTATACAAAACTTTATAAGTGGCTCGGAAACTACTTTAAATTCAGTTTTTAGCAGTATGTTAAATTTGGTTTTTCATATTGAGAGAGAATTAAGCAATTTAAAAGTAGCAAATGGTAGTTTTATAGATTTCAATGCTATTTATCAAACTATTTTTAATTATGCCATTTATATTTTAGTAATTGTATTTATAGCAAAAGCAATAAAAATATATTTTTTTATGCACGACGGCGATTCAGAACAAAACCCAATACAACTTGCTATTGGAATGATAAAGGCAGTAATAGTAATGATTTGTTTTAAAGAAATGTACGATATTTTTGTTGGAATTGTACAAGAGTTTTTAAATAATATACTAAATCATTTAACTATACAGGGAACAAAGCTCGCAGAAATGCTCTCAAATAATATGGGAGGAGGTATTTTTACTGCAGTTGCTTGTTTGGTATTACTTATTGTGTGGTTAATACTAATTTGTCAATTTATAATGAAAGGAATTGAAATTCTAGTAATGAGGCTAGGAATACCATTCGCAAGTATTGGTCTTTTAAATTCTGACAACGGCGTTTTTTCAGAATATATAAGAGATTTTTTACTTACTGCTTTTACATTAGTAGTACAACTTGCATTACTGAATCTATCAATACTTTCTCTTGTAAACGGACATTTGATTTATGGTATAGCAATTGCAATAGTATCTGTAAATACTCCTATGATGCTTGGTAAGTTTATGATTAAGCCAAGTGGAAGTTTAATAAATAGTGTAGGCAATACTGCAAGATCAATACGAGCAATATTGCCACGATTCGGAAGGAGGTAGTGGAAAATAGAAAGTTTAAAAGAAATTATTACTGTATTAAGGAATATAGGTATAGCAATAGCAGGAGTTACGTTTATAATTTTGCTAATTAAGATGAGTACAGAGCCTGACGAAAAAGAAAAATATGTTAAGTTAATTAAACATTTGTTAATTGCAACAATACTAATTACTTTGGGATTAAGTATTGTAAACATTCCAAGGTTTTATTTTGGAAGTACTGCAGAAATAGTTGATAATCAGAAGACAGAACTTACAATAGGTGATGCAGTAGATAAAGATTGTCAAAATAGGGAAACTGTAAATATTGATGGAAAGATATATGTTGTAACAGACACCAGTATGAAACTATCTGCAAATGAAGGAGAAGGGAAATTTACAAAAATTCTTCATTCTTCTTCCACTATGGTATCTGATATTGAAAAATATACAATTGCAAATTGTTCAGTTTTAAAACCGTTTTCTGAATGTCAGGGAACATTTAAAGGTTTTTTCGCTGCAGCAGATTATTTTAGAGATAGTGACGGTTTAATATTTCCAGCAGATTACACTTATAACCAATACATAGAATTTAAGAATATGCAAGGACTTAAAGAAAGACTTGATAATAATTTGATTACAAATATGAAAGGAAAAAACTAATTATGGAAGATAAAATATTACTAAAAATGCCAAGCCAAATTAGATTGAAAACAGAGTTTGTTGAAGGATTTGGAACACAAGAACTAATAAAAACTATAATATGTGGTTCAATATGTGGAGTTATAGCTTATGTAGTATATTTGATTTTCAAACAACCACTAATCTCTACACTAATTGTTATAGGCTCATTAGTTGTAAGTTTTATTGCATTTACTAAAGATAGGAATAATTCTTCAATGGCTGATTCCATTATAAATATTATTAAATATCAAACAATGCAAAAGGAATATAGATATATGCGAGGTGATTTCTATTCTTAATAAAATACTAAATAAAGTAAAAAAGCAAAAAGATATTAGTTTAAACGAATTCTTAAATATTGCAGATATAGAAGATAATTGTATAACTACTATTGATGGATTTATACTTATGATTTTAAACATAAAAGCACAGAATTTTGGACTATTATCAGAAAAAGAATTAGTAAATAGAATGAACTCAATGAGTGTAGAGTTTTCAAATGAGAGGTATCCATATAAGATACTGGTTATACCCAAAATAGTTGATATAACGGAAACTATAAAAGAACAAGAAGAATTAAAACAAAAAATAGATAATGAAATATTTAGAGAAATAATAGAAAATAGAATTAATTTCTTACAAAACTTTGTAAGCGATAAAGAAATAATAGAAAATGATTTTTTCCTTATAATATGGGAAAAGGAATCAGAAAAAGCAAAAATAGAATTACAGAAAAGGGCAAATAATTGGAAAAATAGATTAAGAAATTGTGAATTAAAAAGTGAAATATTAAATAAGGAAGAACTTATTTATTTAATAAAAATTTTTAATTTGCCTAGTTATAAAATCGAAGATAATGATTATAAGAATCATATCAGCAAAATTGATAGAAAGGAGTTAAATGTTAAAAACAAATGAAATATATAATATGGACTGTATGGAAGGACTAAAACTACTTGATAATAATAGTGTAGATTTGGTAATAATAGATCCACCATATTTACTAAATTTAAACAAAGTAAAAAAGCCAACCAAGTTCAATAATTATGCTAATGAATTACTAGAATTGAAAGAAGGATTTGATTTAAAAGTATTAGATATCTTAATACAAAAAATGAAAAAGATAAATATTTATATTTACTGCTCTAAAAGGCAAGTGAAAGATTTACTAAATTATTTTAGCGATAAAAATTGTAATCACGAAATACTTACTTGGCACAAGTTAAATCCATCTCCACTCATAAATAATAATTATTTACCAGATACAGAGTACATATTATTTTTTAGAGAAAAGGGTGTAAAAGTTTATGGAAATTACCATACTAAAAGAAAGTATTATCTATCTTTAACAAATAAAGTAGATAAACAAAAATATAAGCATCCCACGATAAAACCATTAGAACTAATAGAAAGGCATATTATAAATTCTAGCAAAGAAGGAGATTTAGTTTTAGATTGTTTCTGTGGAAGCGGAACTACTTTAGTTGGTGCAATTAACCAAAATAGGAGATACATAGGATTTGAAATTGACAAGAATTATTATGAAATAGCAAAGAAAAGAATTGAAGAAGTTCTTATAAAGAAAGGTGAAAAGACTGAAAAAGACGGAATATAATTTTGACTTAATCAATTTGTTAACACCAGTAGGTGGTTTTAAATTTGATAGAAATAAAATATATGTGGGTGATAGATATGTAAAAATTTATACAATAATGCACTACCCAAGCAATATGGAACTTGGATGGCTTGGAAAATTAGTAGATGAAATTGGTACTATATTTAGTATAAATATTGAGCCTACCGATAACGCAGAATTACTTGAAGGGCTAGATAGAAGGATAAGAGATGCAACAGCACTTGCAAAACTTGCTAAAAACGAGTCTAGTAAACAATTAAAGGAACAAGAAATAAAAGAGGCAAGTGAAATTATTAGTAGAATATTACAGAACAATGAAGTAGTATCATATTTAAATATTTATATATTAGTAAGTGATGAAAATGAAAATAATCTTATTAGAAAATGTAAGGAAATAGAAAAAGAAGTAATAAAACAGAAATTAAAAATACGACCATTAACTAATTTTTTACTAAAAGAGGGTTTTAAATCAGTTGCACCATATTTTACAATACAAGAAGATTTAAATAATTATTTTAGAAGAAATATTCTTACAACCACTTTTACAGGAGGTTTTTTATTTAACAAAAATACATTTATAGATAAGAATGGATATTATTTAGGAATAAACGAAAAAGGTGGAATTGTAATATTCAATTTATGGCAAAAAGATTCTGATAGGACTAATAGTAATATGGTTATTGTAGGTAGTTCAGGCTCTGGCAAAAGTGTAGCAGTAAAACATATTGCATATAACGAAATACCAAATAGCAAAATATTAGTTATTGATCCAGAAAATGAATATTCATATCTTTGTGAAAATTTGGGAGGCAAGATTATAAATTGTAATGGAGGAGAAAAAGGCGGAATATTAAATCCATTGCAAATAAGAATTGATAGAGAAGAAAATACGAACTCATTAGCATTGCATTTTCAATTTTTAAGAACTTTCTTTTCCATTCTTTATCCTAGTTTGCAAGATATGGAGTTTTCTGCATTAGAGTTATTACTTGAAGAATTATATCAAAAGTTTAATATAAACAAAAATACAGATATTTCTAAATTAAGAAATACAGATTTTCCAAAACTGGAAGATTTGTATTTTTTTATCGAAGAAAAAAACAAACCAGCTAGTAATGAAACATTTGAAAAAATATTATCTCTAATAAGACCAATTTGTATTGGGCAGTCAGCAGATATTTGGAATGGTTATACAAATATTGATATAAATACAGATATGACTGTATTTAACACAAGTAGTATGCACAAATTTCAAGAACAATATAAAAGGGCACAATATTACAATATAATGTCTTATTGTTGGGATTTCTTGAGCAGAGATGTAAACGAAAGAACAATTTTAATTGCTGACGAATGCCATATGTTAATAAATCCAAATATTCCACAGACATTAGAGTATTTGAAAAATATAAGTAAAAGAGCAAGAAAATACAATTCTAGTATTATCGTAATTACACAGTCGATAGAGGACTTCCTTAATGAGAAAATAAGATTGTATGGTCAAAGTTTATTTACGAATAGTACATATAAACTATTTTTTAAATTAGATGGACAAGACTTAAAGGATGTTCAAGAAACATTTAAGCTAACTGATAAAGAAACACAACTAATATATAATGCAAAAATAGGAGAGGCTCTATTTGTAGCAGGAATAAGAAAAATATTTATAAATATGCAAATAGATAAACTAGAGAAAGAACTTATTGACGAAAAATTTAGGAGAGTAAAAAGCTATGCATAAAATACTATATATAACCATAGGAGTTACTCTTTTTATTTTAATTATTGGTTGTGCTTTTCTGGAATTTTGCAGTAATGGTAGTGATGAAACAGAATTTTCAGGAACTAATGACTTAAAAGTTGGAGAAATAATCTATAAAGGTAAATTTCCTATTCCAGTTGAAAATTTTACAGTAGTAACAAGTGGCTTCGGAAGTAGAAAAGGTGGAGGTGTTGTATCTTCTAATCATAAAGGAATAGACCTTGTAGGCGAAAAGAATAGCAATATATTATGCGTAAAAGTAGGAACAGTAACTTGGGCAGGATGGCAAAGTGGATATGGAAATTGTGTAGAAATAAAACATAAAGACGAAAGTGGTAAAACTTTTTATACTTTTTATGCTCATATGCAGGATAATTCCCTAAAAGTAAAAGAAAATCAAAATGTAATAGAAGGACAAATTATAGGAATACAAGGAACAACACGGAAACTCAACAGGTGACCATTTGCATTTTGAAATAAGATTAGAAGATAAGACACAAATTGATCCAGCACCGTATTTATTTGATAAAATGTGAGTAGTGTAAAAAAAAGTTTTTCACACTACTGGCTACAATCACTATCGCCCTCAAAATTCTAACTAATTTTGAGATGGCTAATTTTAACCTATAACATTTTCACGAATTTATAGAGGTTATTAAATAAAGTTTTTGTTCGAGCATAAATTCGCTCGAATGGAGGTTAAAATGGAGGAATTAAATTGAATAAGAATATAAAAGAATTAATATTATACATAATCATAGTAATTATACTTGTGGCTTTAAGTATATGTAATAATTTATTTTGGAAAATAGGAAAGCAAGAACAAAAAACTAATGAAGTTACAAATTTAAAGTTAGGAAATGTAATATATAATGTACCATTTGAAGAAAAATGGCTAGATTAAGGGAGGTGGTTATTTATGCTTAACTACATAGCAAAAGACAAAGTCAGGGATGCAATAAAAAAAGTATGTAAAGATAAAAATATATTGATTCTTTATGAAACAGATTATAGTGTTAATATTGAGGAATATATAAAAGAAACAAATGTTAACTTTAATGTTATAAGATATTTTGTAATTGATACTAATTCTATAATAGACATTGAAAAATTATCAAAAATAATTAGTCAGTTAAAAATAATGTACCCTACAATAAGAATTATTGTTGTAGCAAGTTATAAAGATAATTCTTTATTATTAGAACAATTATATCAAATGCAACTTTATAATTTAGTAGATGTCGATTCGGAAGATACAATAGAAAAACAGTTGACTGAAGCATTGTCTGATAAGGGAATACAAAAGAAACAAGTTATAGTGTTTGACAAAAAAGAGCAGGAAAAAATAACAAAGAAAAACAGTAGAAAAAAAGCTATAAATAATAGAATTAAAAATATAATACAATTTTTTAAAAGAGGAAATACACATAAAAATAATAATGTGTGTTTCTTTTTATTGGAAGTAATAACAAAAATAGTAAAACTGATAATAGGAATATTATTCTTTATATTAACAAGTATAGGAATTACTGTTTTATTTAATGAACAATTAAGAAGTTTACTATTGCAAATATTTAGTAATTAGAAGGAGTAAATGATTTTATGGAAAATAAGAAAGTTTTAGCGATCACAATAAGTGAACAATTACAAAAGAAAATTAAATACCATCTACTAGAGAATAATGTAACTCTTAAAGCTTATGTTACAGGGGTGATAGAAGAAAATTTAGAAAAAAATAGAGAGTTAAATAAGCAAGAAGAAAGTACAAAAGTAGAAGATAAAACTGATACATTGGTAGAACAAAAGGAAGAAATAAATGAAGAAGTAAAACCAGTAACTGAAAAGGAACAGGAAAATATAAAAACTAAAGAAAGTTTAAAAGAAACTCAAAAACAAGAAACTAATAAACAAACATTAGAAAAAAAGGGAGAAGAAAATATAAATCAAGTTAATGAACAAAAGCAAGAAAATAAAGAAGATAAGCAAAGTGTGCCGGATAAAGATAAACAAAATAACCAAAATGTTATAAAAAAGAAAAATGTTGAACCAAATAAAGAAAAGGAAAATTCAAAAGAAAACAATGTAAAAGTAACGCCTGATTTTTTAAAACAATTAAAACAAGAAAGAACAAAAAAAGATTTAGAAAAGAAATTATCTAAAAATAAATTAAAAGAGGAGGAAGAAGAATTTGAATAAAGATATAAGTAGTAAGCATGTATGTTTTGCAATGAATGGTAACATTCATAAAATAATGAGGCAATACTTAATGAGTATAAGTCCAGATTTAACAATGAAAGATTATATTACAAATTTAATTGTTAAAGATTTAAAAAGTAAAAATATTTTGAAATCAAAATAAGGAAGGAGAATTTATGGTAAAAAGAAAAATAATGCCGATTATATTATTTGCTACACTCTTATCAGTAATATTTGGAAATATGCTAACAAGCAATGCAACAGATAATAATTTAAAAACATTTGAAGAAGAAAAAAATGTGAAAGTGAATCAAATTGAAGATTATAAAGAAATATTAGAACAGGAAATAAGTAAAGATGGAATTACATATAAGTTGGCTGATATTACAGAAAAAGAAAATAAAAAGGTAGTATCTAAAAATGAAGAAATAGAAGAAGATTTAATTGTTAATACAACTGACAAATATGAAATTTTAAATATGTTTGAACAAGAACTTAATATAAAAGAAAATGGATATACTGGGACATTAAAAATTGATAAATCTTCTGTAACAATTAAACCAAATGATAGTTATAGAGAAGAATATAAGGTATATTACGAAAAAGAATATAAAAATATAAAAAGCAATGAACTTAATAATATTCCAAAGACAATAGAAAAAGACGATACAACATATTATTTAGTAAATCCAGTATGGACAGTTAGCAAAACACAAATAATAGACGGACAAGATGTACCAGTTCTATACAATGGAATTATGAAGTATGAAGCGATAAAAGAAAGAACAGTAGTAACTAATTATATTGCTACCGTAAAATATAATGGAAAACTAGAAAAAGAAGTTGTTGATACTGTTACATTAACAATGGAATATACCGAAGTTCCAACACAAAAAATAGAGGAGAAACAAAAAACTAAAAACAATGTGGTTGCACCAACTGTTGCTACTGGAACAGGTATTCTAATTTGTAGTGGTATTATTCTTATAAACAGAAAAAATGTATCTATTTACAATTATAAAAATAATACTTGGAAATTAGTAAGAAAAACAAAGGTAAAAGCAAATGAAAAATTAGTTGATATAACACCACAAGATGAAGATATTTCAAGAAAGTATAAAATAGTTCTAAAGAATGACTTATATAACAAATGGTATGGTCAAAATATTACTGTAAAATATTTTGATAAACAATTTATATGTGATGTAAAGAATAGTGAAATTGAAATTATAGTCTAGGAGGATGTAATGAAAAAGCATAAAATTATTGTATTAAGTATTATTGCTATTATTGTACTTATCATTATTGCGATAGGTATTTTTTTATATAACAAAAACAATGAATTAGTTGATGTAGATTCAATTACTACTGATTCAAATTATGAAAATATTGTATATAATGAAGTGGAAGATGTTTGGAATGAAGAAGTACTAGGAATACTAAGTGTTGAAAAAATTGGACTAAAAGCAACAGTAAGGGAAGGAACTAGCAATGAGGTTTTAAGTAAATATATTGGTCATATAGAAGGTACTGCCACATTTGATGGCAATATTGGTCTAGCAGCACATAACAGAGGAGGCAATCTCGCTTTTTTTGCTAGAATCAATGAACTAGAAAAAGGAGATATTATCCAATATCAAACTAAATTTTATACAAGAGAATATAAAATAGATAATATACAAGCAATATATGAAACTGACTGGAGTCTACTAGAGCCAACAGAAGAAAATAAACTAACTTTAATTACTTGTATTACAAACAAAAGACCTCAAAGACTTTGCGTACAAGCCACAGAAATTAAGTAAAAACTATTGTCAAATCTAAAAATAAATGTTAACATCAACTTAGGTGATGTTTTATGAGAAAAAAAGTATTGATTGCTATTGTTGTAATCTTGATTATCATGATAGCAGTAGTATGTGTACTTTATTTTAAACCGAATAATACAACAGTAGAAACTGGTACAAACTTAATAAATACAATGGCAAATATAGAGAGTTTAACTGATTCTCATTTAGAAACTTCGAACGAATTAGACAATACATTGGTTGAAACCAACTCTATTGAAAATGAGAATAACAAAGAAAATAGTAATAGTGAAGATACAGAAACTAAAAATTTAAATGATACACAAAAGAATAGTACAACAAATAAAAGTAACAATAATACTAAAGAAGAAACAAAAGATAAAACAAAAGATAAAACTAATAATAAAAATAATAGCAATACAAATAAAGTAGAAAATACTGATGAACAAAATAGCGATACTAATAAAGAAAATGACCAACCAAAAGAACAGGAAGAACAAAATAAAAATGAAGAACAGCAAGAGCAACAAGAAGAAATAAATACTGAGCTAGCTAATACGCATTTTACGAAATATAATGCAGAAAAAACTGCACACGCAGTTAATTATCTAAATAATTTAATCAAAAGTCAAAGCGATTATGACGAATTTGGAGGATATGCAATAGCTGTTACTTCAAAACCAACAAGTAATTGGTTTTCATATAGTGATTACAAACTTAATGGATTAGCTTTAAGTGGATATATTGTAAAAGTTTACATAGAAGATGAGTACAGATATAATAGTCGAGGAACTTCATATTCGCTATATGACACAAAAGCTTATGTTTATCAAGAATTTATGGATTAGAATAAAAGAAAATTTTAGAAGCCGATTAGGGCTTCTTTTTTTTAGGAGGATTTTAAAAATGTTAAAAAAAGTAAATAAAAAAATAATAGTGTGTTTGCTAATACTAGCAACAATTTTAAATATAACTATACCAACATTTGCAACATTGCAAATAGGAGATACCTCACATTTATATGGTGAAAAAGAGCTACCTGGATATTTAGAAATAAAAGAAACAGGGGCAATAAAATTAGTAGTTAAAGTGTATTATATAGATCCTGATACAAAACAAAAGTTACCAGCATTCTGTATAGAGCCTTCAAAACCTGGAGTAGGCTCTGGTGCAACAGACTTTTCAGGATACGATTCATATATTAAGGAAGTTTTAAAAGACCAAAAAGTATGGAGATGTCTATATGAAGGATATATGGGAGTGGCCTGGAAAGATACAACCGTAGAGTCAGACGATGACTGGTACTTTGTAACAAAAATAGTAGTACATTGTTTGGTTAATAATAAAAGTCCAAAGCAATTATATAAAGTAGCAGATAGACTTTTACAGTCTGATAAGGATGCAGGTCTTACTTTATCATCTCTACAAAGAAAAGGTCAAAAAGTATTGGATGCGGCAGAAAAACTATACAATAGAGCTAAAAATGGAACAGACAAATATAGAGATGCAGAAGTAGAAATAGTAAAACAAGGTGATTTATATAATTCGGGAGAGTATATAGTACAAGAATATAAAATTAATTCAAATAAGGAACTTGGAAGTTATGATGTGAATTTAAGAAACTTTCCAACAGGAACTATTTATAGTAGAAGTGGTAATACAATACAAGTTAAAATACTAAAGAAGAATATTAAGGAAGATATAAACGGAACAATAGATATTGCCAATGCAAGGGTGAAGACATGTCCAGCTTTTTACGCAGAAGCAGAAAATGAAGAATTTCAAGATTATGTAATCGCTGCGGATCCATACGAAAGCACATCTGCTAGAGCAAGTCTAAAGATAGCATCCAACAATGCTACTTTAGAAATTATAAAAACTGACGAAAAAACAGGAGATAAGTTAGCAAATATAAAATTTAATGTAAAATATGAAACTGGAGAAAACATTGGAGATTTTGTAACAGATAAAAACGGTACAATAACAATTGAAAATTTAAAACCAAGTAAAATTGTTATAACAGAATTAGAAACAGACGAAGAACATATTTTAGATACTACTAAAACAAATGCTACATTAACTTTTGGAGCAGCTACCACAGTTAATATAGATAATGAAAGAAAAGTAGGAAATTTAAAAATTTATAAAGTTGATTTAGATAATGAAAAATTGCCAATATCAAATGTGGAATTTGAAGTTACTGATTCTGATGGTTTTAAATACAAAGCTACAACAGATGAAAACGGAATTGCATATATTGAAGGCATACGAACAGGTATGGTTTCTATAAAAGAATTAAAAACAAATGCAATATATGAAATATCTAATGAAACATATAGTGCAGAAATTAAATGGAGCGAATTAACAGAAATTACTATAAAAAATGAAAAATTAAAAGGTCAAATTGAAGTACTAAAAGTAGATGCAGAAGATAAAAAATATAAATTAGAAGGTGTAAAATTCCAAGTGATAAATTCTAATAATGAAGTGGTAGAAGAAATAACAACTAATGCCGACGGAATTGCAACAACTTCAAGACTTCCAATTGGAGAATATACATTAAAAGAAATTGCAACTGACGATATGCATATACTAAATGAAGAACTTATAAAAGTTACAGTTAATACTAATGAAGTATCAAGACTTACTATTGAAAACGAGAGAATTAAGGGGCAAATAAAAGTCCTAAAAGTAAGTAGTGATGATAGCCATATTACAAGTGATGAAGTGGGAACACCAATACCTAATGTGGAATTTGAAGTATATTATGTAAATAAAGAACTGGTTGATACAATTATTACAGATAATGACGGAATTGCTATAACTAAAAAACTTGATAAAGGCATATATACAGTAAAAGAAACAAAGTCAGGAAAGTGGTATTTGCTAAATGAAAATGAGTTTACAGTTGAAATAAAAGAGAATGGAGAAATAGTAGAGCTTAATGTAACAAATGAGCCAGAAAAGCCAAGTGTTGATATAGAAAAAACAGGTCTAATTCAAACAACTGCAAATGAAGAAATTAGATACGATTTTCATATCAAAAATACTGGAAATACGAAATTAGATAAATTTACTTGGTATGACTATTTACCAACTGATTATGTAAGAATTACAAAACTAATAACGGGAACATATAATCAAGATTTAGACTATGCTATTTATTATAAAACTAACAAAAATGATTATAGATTATTGAAAGATAATCTAAATACACAAGTAAATAAATATATTGATTTTTCTAATATAGAATTAGAAGAAGGAGAATATGTTACAAAATTTAAAGCAGATTTTGGAACTGTTGATATTGGTTTCGAATCAGTTATAGATCCATATATTTTTACAATTGTAAATGATGCAGTACAAAATGACGATACATTTACAAACGAAACAAGAATAGAGGGCTACAATGATACTTATTTGGTATGGGATGAAGATAACCATACAACTAAGGTATATGAGAAAGAGCTAGAAGTAAGAAAGTTACCACGAACAGGATTCTAATAAAAATATATAAAATAGAGAACAAGTAGAAAACTATTTGTTCTCTATTATGCTTTTAAATACGGAAAGGAATGAAAATTGATTATGGAAGAAACAGAAAAAACAAGAATAAAAGAATGGAGAAATGCCATTAAACAAAATTGCTAGAGTAAAAGACGAAAACGGAGAATATCAATATATAACAAAAGAAGTTTATGATATAAGTCAACTAAATATTAGCATTCATAAAGAGACAAAACTGGATAAAGAATATGTTGAAAATATAATAAAAAATATGTGCAAATTAAGAAAAATTGAATATTCTGCAGATAATCAAATAGAAAACATATCTAATATTGTAAATGACATAAGTAGCAATTGTAGAGACGATAGTGTGTCAAAATATAATCTAGACCTATACATTGAACAAATAAAAGCAGAAAATATTGCTACTACTTTTGTTATAGCTAAAAAGTTAAATATTAGTACAAAAAATTATAGTTTGAAACCTGTATGTGATTGGGAAATTGGTAAAGATGTAAAAACTTTAAAAGAAAGTTTGAGATATATTCAAAAAATTAGTAACTATTTTAATGCTAGTTTCGAAATGCAAAAAAAAGAGATAGAATAGAAAATATGCAAGAGGAAGAAGAAATGGAATAAAAAATAAGATATAAATAAACGAGAGATGCCATAAACTCGTTGCAAAATAAAAAGTGACAGGTGTAATGAGCCGATGCAGTAAAATTCATTCGTATTTGTATTAACAGTCTATTAGTACAAAATGCGTAAGTGAGATCTCGTAACGCAAACTCACAATAAAAAAAGAGTTATTGGTGGCAAAACTTGTTATATTAAGGGATCTGTAGGTGTAAAAAGTGTGGGCAAGGATGCACAATATTTGTATAAAATAGCACCTGCAGTAGATTTATAAATCTACATACTAGACTATCATAAAAAAGCGAAGGAATGAGGGGTTTAAAAAATGATGTATTATCTTATAATTAAAGGGGATAATACACCATTTTATTTGCTCTGAAATTTCAGGGTTTATGTTTGTAATCTGTAAAATCGTTGCTAAATACAATATTTTATGTTAGTATAAATAATGTAAAATATTATTTTATAAAAAGAGGCAAGTATGGATAAATTAAAAAAACAAGAATTACACATACTCTTTCAGGAAATAAAACGAGGTAATGTAAATAAATTAAATGATTTATATGAAAAGTATAATAGACTAATTTATAGTATAGTTTTTCCTATTTTAAAAAATAAAGAAGATAGTGAAGATTTAGTTCAAACTATTTTTTTGAAAATATTTCAAACAGATAAAAATAAACTTCCAACAGTTAATGAGGCAAGTTGGCTATATTCTTTTACAAAGAACGAAACACTTAATTATTTAAGAAAGAAAAAACAAGAAATGAATATAGATGAAATCTATTATATAACAGAAGAAGATAAAGAAATAAATAAAATAATTGATAATGATACTTATAATAGAATTATTGTTAAATTAAATAAACAAGAGCAAGAAATTGTATCGCTAAAGATACTATCAAACTTGTCTTTTAAAGAAATATCTTTATTGTTAGATATACCAATGGGAACAATACAATGGAAATACTATACTTCATTATATACTTTAAGACTATTATTAGGAAATATTTCAATGGTTATAGTTGGAATATTACTATATATAAAGGGCAATGTGAAAGATAGAACAAAGAGTGAGACAAATATAAGTAATGATATAAGTATAGATAGTGACATAGAAAGTGAAAAAACAGAACAACAGGAAAGTGAAATAATTTCAAGTGTAGAAAATGGAGTAGATTCTTCAGAATTAATAAATAGTGTTATGCAAAATGAAGTAATAGAAATAAATGAGTCTCAAGAAAGTGATAATACATACTCTGATATAGGAATATTAAGTTTTACAGGTATATTTTTATTCTTTACAATAATTTTTACAATTATTTTTGTAAAACACCAACAAAAAACACATAAAAATGTGTCTAAATAATAGGAAGGAAAAAGGTGGTAAAGATGAAAAAAGAGATAAAAGTATTACTTATTATATTAGGAATAATTATAATTTTAGGATTAATATTTTTTACACTAGATTATAGTAGAGTGCAAAAACAAGAAAAACCAATATTCTGTATTCAGAATCCAGCAGGAGTTATTATGGATGGTGGAACAATTGAATATTTTGGACTCGGCTATAAAGTAATAGATTTTAATATGCTAAATGGATATGATGAAATAAAAATTGGCTCTTGGTTTATGCAATACGAAGATTTTGAGAATGAATTTAATAATTATATATCAAACACAAAGGTAATAGTAAATGGATATAATAATATACCAAATATTACAATAACTGGCGAAGATGCACTTATATTAAAGCAAATATTAAATGACTTTACATATAATAAAGAATTATGCAACGGGATTTATAGTTACGAAATTATAATAGATGATAAAGAACATTATATAATAAAAAGAGATTGCAAGGCTATTGAAAAAGATAATAAACAAGAGGAGATAACAGATTCCGAATTGAAAACTATAGAAGATATAATAGATAATAATATAGACGAGCAAAAGTTATTAGAAGAAATACCACAAGAATATTCAATGCAACAAGCCATAAAAGACGGTTGTGTAGTAATATCATACAATGCAGTATTTAATAAAAGTAGATTGGATTCTTTTATTACAAATACAAATACAAATGCAAATAATAAAAATAGACAGTCAGACTTCATAAGAATTGTTTTATATACAAATGAGGGAAATCCAATTATCACAGACTTGGAATATAAAAAAGATGATGGCTATATATTAACTTACGATAACACCAGAGATGCTTTTGGGGCAGATACAAAAGTAACAACTTATGATGATATTCCAAACAATATTTATACAATAGATTTAGTAGAAAATGAAAACATTATCAATATAGTATTAGTGTTACAAGGAGTTATAGATTATGATGTAGATACAAAAGAATACAAACCATTGCTTGTAGCAAACTATTCAAAAGATTCAACGACTTATGATATAGCACCATCATTTATAGGTGAAGTTACTGATAAAAATGAAAAAATGCTTATTGTAAAGTCAGAAGACGAAAACATTGGAGATGCAGTTTTGGTTAGTGTAGATAACACATCAGAGTATAAAGTTGGGGATAAAATAGAAGTGTTTTATACAGGAACTGTACTAGAGAGCTATCCTTGTCAAATTTATGAGATTGATGTGAGAAAAATAGAAGGATAAAATAATATAAAAGAATTATGTTTAATATAAAAAGCATAATTCTTTTATGCGATATATAAGAAAAAAATAAAAATTAGAGAAAATGAAACTTTTTATTATATAGAAAAAGTCTTATAAGTGTATCAAGTTTGCAAACAAGATAGGAGGAAGAAATGGAGGAACTTGTAGAAAAGGCTCAAAAACGGAGATGAGGAAGCATTTACAAAACTTATATTGTTATTTAAAGACGATTTATATAAAATAGCAAAGGCAAGATTGAAGAAAGATGATGATGTTTTTGATGTAATTCAAGAAACAATGCTTATATCATTTAAATCTATAAAAAAGCTGAAAGATCCTTTGTGTTTTAAGTCATGGTTAATTAAAATTTTAATTAGTAAAAGTAACGATATGTATAAAAAAAGAAATAAGCACAATATTATTTCTTTAGAAGATGTGAAAGATTATAAGGAAAGTGAATATTTAGATACAGAATTAATAGACGCAACATTAGACTTTAAATTTATTTGTAATCATTTTGAATATGAAAAAAGAATTATTATAATGTTATTCTATATGGAAAAATTTACAGATAAAGAGATTGGGAATATTCTAAATTTAAAAGAAAATACTGTAAAGACTAAAAGAACAAGAACAGTACAAGAAATTAAAAAAATGATAGAGAAGGGAGAAAAAAAGACATGGATGATATAGAAAAAAAATTATATCATGACTTAAATTTAAAGTCAGAAATACCAGATGAATGTGAAAAAGTTATTAGAGAGACATTAAAGCAAAGAAAACAACATCACTCGTGGTTAAAAATTCTTACAACAGCTTGTGCAAGTTTATTAATAACTGCTGGGGTAGTTTATGCGGGAACGAAAGTTATAGAAACAATTTGGGAAAAACCAGAAAAAGTAGTAGGGCAAGTTTTAGAAGAAAACATTTCAACTGAAGAAAAGCAAGATCTAATAACAGAAGATGAAGCTAAAGAAAGAACAGAAGAACTATTAAGAAAATTTGGCTATGATAATGAAAAAATAGAATCAATAGAACTAGAGAAAAGTGCTATTAACTATAAAATAAATTGGAATATCAAAACTACTAATAATATTGTACTCAAAATTGATTCAAAAGGAGGAAAAGGTTTATCTATATTTATAGATGAAATATTAAAAAAAGATATTGAAGGATATCATACAACAAAACAAGAAGCAGAAAAAACAGCAAGAAATTTATGCAAGGAATTAGAATATGATTTATCCGAATATACGCATGTTGAAATTGATTCAAATATGGAAAAAGAAGCAAATGCTTATATTTGGTATGTAAATTTTTATAAAGAATATGATGGCTTGGTTGACGAATATAATAAAATTAGCATAGCATTTGTTCCAGAAATAAACGAAATTTATTATTTTATTGTTTCTGATGAGAATTATGAGAATAATTCTGTTGAAATAGATGAAGAACAAGCAAAAGAGAAAGCTTTAATGGAAGAAAAGAAAACAAATTTAAAATATGAAATAAAGAGTACAAGCACAGAGTTAAGTATTGTTTCTATGAATGGAGAAGCATATGCTAGGACGAATAATTATAAACAATTTTGTGAGCAAAGAAATACAATAGAGTATCCAGATAATAAATATATAGAATATCGTACTAATAAGCATATAAGAAAGGCTTGGAAAGTTACAATAGAATATTCTATACCAAGTTCAGAAACAACTAATAAATCTTTTAATATTCAAGATTTAGGATATACATACTATGTTGATGCTACAACAGGAGAGATTATAGGAGGAGAAGATTTTAGTAAAACTATTATAAATTAATATAATGAAAAGTATAAGTTTTTTGAATTTAAACTTATACTTTTCTTATATAAGGTTACAAAAAGTTACAGAGACTAATATGTCAATGATTTTTGAAAATGTCCCAAAAAATTTTAAACATAAGCCCTAAA
>CAUWNG010000023.1:0-43423 GCA_963560005.1 uncultured Clostridia bacterium | reverse complement strand
GCCCCAACGCTTTCAAGCTTTTTCATCTCTTTCATCTCCTAATCTTTTGTTTTTTTCTCTATATATATTACTACAACTAAACCTATAATTCAATATTTTTATAATTTTATTATGAATAACTTATTAATTTTTAATATTCAAAATCTCTATAGCTTTTTGTAATTGTATATCTTCTTCTTCTGTTATGTTTGTTTTATTTTTTATCTCTTTTGGCAAATCTATCTTTTTATTTGGCTCTATTCCAATTTTATTTATTTTATTATGATTTGGTGTAAAATATTCGTTTGTTGTCATTTTCAATCCACTTCCATCAGTCAATGGATATACTTTTTGAATTACACCTTTTCCATAAGTTGTTACACCAACTAAAGTTGCTCTATTATTATCTTTTAATGCTCCTGCCATAATTTCTGAAGCACTTGCTGAATATTCATTAACTAAAAGTACTATTGGCATATTTATAATTGGATTCTTTTCTGATTTTGTTATTTCTTCTGCTTCATTTTTATCTGTAGTAATTAATAATGTAGAACCTTTATCTGTTATTAGTTCCAATATTGCAATAGCTTCGTCAACTAAACCTCCGCCATTGTTCCTAATATCTATAATTAAGCTATTGACACCTTGTTTTTCTAGATTTCTATAATTTTCCTCAAATTCCTGTGCACATCCTCCCTCAAAATCAGATATGGAAATATAGCCTATACTTTCATTTATCATTTTTGAATCAATATGACTAATTATTATTTTTCTTCTTTCTACTTCAATTTCTTTATTTTGATTTTTTCTTTTTATTTCTACTTTTACTTTTGTTCCTTCTGGTCCCTTTATTTTATTAGTCATTTCATCTATAGTATCTCCATTATATTCTATTCCATCTACCTTTTTAATTATATCTCCTGGTAATAATCCTGCTTCTTCTGCTGGTGATCCTTCCATTGGTTTTATTATAACTATTTCATTTGACTCCTTATACGCACTAATATATATTCCAATCCCAACATAATTTCCTTCGGTTTCTTCCATTAAATCTTCCATTTCTTCTTTAGTATAGTATGTTGTATACTCATCTCCTAAACCACTAACATATCCCTTTATAGCACTTTCTACCATTGCTTCATCGTTTATTTCTCCAATATATTCTTTTTCAAATGCAGCTCTAAAATTTTGTAAAGTTTCTTCTAGACCTTCTAAACTTAAATTTTTTTCTGCATACATTATTCCTCCATTTTCGGATAAATATTTATATGTACAAAATGATGTTATAACTGCTGTTACAGCAATACATATAACTACTAACATTATAATATTATAAATTCTATTTTTATTTTCCACTATTCTCAATTCCTTTCTTTTCTTAAGCTACAATTAGTTACAAAAATCAAATAATCTTTTTTCAACTTTGCTTCTATTATTTATTTATATTACACTAACATAATATAAATTCATCTTTTTGAAATAATCAAAGCAGGAAAAGTTCCTGCTTTATTTAGGTTCATTTACAAATAATAGTGGATCTACAGTATTTCCATTTAATCTTACTTCAAAATGTAAATGTGGTCCTGTTGAATTTCCTGTAGAACCTGTAGCCAATATTACATCTCCTTTTTTTACAGTAGCCCCTTTTTCAGTTAATACACTTTGCCCATGTGCATATACTGTTGTAATACCATTACCATGATCTATCATTACACAGTTTCCGTAACTTCCTAATTCTCCTGCATGAGTAACAATTCCATCCATTACAGAGATAACTGGTGCTCCATATCCTACATTACCAATATCAATTCCTTGATGAAGTTTTATTATTCCTTGAATAGGATGTTCTCTAGTTCCATAATATGATGTAATCTGTGTTCCTGTCATAGCTACTGGCCACGGCATTGTTCCTCCTGTATTTTGTATTTCTGCTGATCCATAAGAAGAATTTGCTTTTATTTGTGCTTCTATTAAAGCTGACTCTATTTTATACTTTTGAATTTTATCATTTATATTTTTTTCATCTTTTGTTAGTTTTGTAATATATGCTTGTTGAAGTGTTTTTGTATTTTTCAATACTATAGATATTTGTTCAGCTTTAGATTTTAGAATCTTTAGTTCTGCTTGCTCATTTTCTAATTTCTTTTTTGCATTTTCTATTATCTTCATTTGTTCTTCTACATCATCCATTAATTTTGTATTATATTCTGTTAAATCTGCCAGAAAATGATATGTAGTAATAAATTCTGTAATTGATTTAGAAGATAGCAAAACATCTAAATATGAAAGTTCTCCTAATTCATACATTACCACTAATTGTTCTTCTAATAATTGTTCTTTTTTTTCATAATTATCAGTTATTAATTTTAAATTTTTAGTTGTTGTTTCAATTGAAATTTCTAACTCTGTTAACTCTTTCCCCATTGATTCCACTTGATACTCATAATTAGAAATTTTATCATCTAATTTTTGAATTTCTATAACAGTATTTGTTAGTTCTTCTTGTATATATTCCAATTTATTATTTGCTTCTTCTATTTTGTTATCCACTTCTTGCTTTTGTTGATTTAAATCTAATTGGGTATTTTCCACTCCATTAGAAAAAGAGCAGAATGCTACTAATATAGTTGTAATTAAAAACACAAATACTACTCTTTTTTTCATAGTTTTCTACTCTCCTATCTTTTAATATGTTTACATAATTTATTATAATATATTTTTAATAATAAATCAAGTTTGAAGGTATATCTACTAAACCGCAAGTCAAAGGATTCATTTCACATGTCCAATATGGTGCATATAATACTTCAAAATGTAAGTGTGGGCCTGAACCTATTCCTGAATTGCCACTATGTGCAATTAAATCTCCTCTTTTCACATATTGACCTTCATAAACATTACTACTGTCTAAATGTTGATATCTAGTATATAAATCCTCTGCATGCTTAATTAATACAAATAATCCCCTTGCCCCTGTTTCCATTACACTTAACACATATCCATCTGCTGAAGAAAATACTGGTGTTCCAATATCTACTCCAAGGTCTATACCTCTATGAAAAGTACTTGCACCCGCAGCTGGTGATTCCCTTTCTCCATAATCAGATGTAATTATATTGTATCCATAAGAATTCGAAGAAATTGGCCATCCTAATACTCCATTAAAGCTTCCATTATATATATTTTCTGCTTCTTCCTCTTGTTTTTTTATTTCTTCATCTATTCTTTCTAATTCAGCTTTATATTCTTCTATATCTGACTGTAAACTTTTTTCTTCATCTGATAAATTTTCAACCATTTCTTCTTTTTCTGCTTTACTAACTTGTAAACTTGCTTTTTTGTTTTCTACTTCTTTTTTTGTAACTGCAAGTTCTGTTTTATCTTCTTCCAATTCTTTTTTTGCTTTTTCTACTTCTGTACTTTCTTTTTCCAAAGAATCTAATAATTCATTATCTGCTGCAGTTAAAGTTTGAACCATATACATCCCTGATATAAAGTCTGTTAAACTTTCTGATGATAATAGTACATCTAAAAAAGTTATTTGTCCTTTTTCATATATAGTAACTAATTTATCTTCTAACTCTTTTTCATTCTTTTTATATTCTTCTTCTAGTTTGACTAATTCTTCCTTTTTTCTTTTTATATTATTTTCCAATTTTTTTATTTGTACATTTAAACCTTCTATTTCCTCTTCTTTTTGATAAATAGAATCTTCTAAGTCAGAAATTTCTCCTAATACATCGTCTTTTTTAGCTTCTATTTGATCTTTTTTTTCTGTTGCTTCATCAATCTTATCTTGATATTCTTGTTGCTCTGCAGTTAATGCCATAGCTGTTGTGTAGAAAAATGGTTGTAAAAGCACTAACATTAAGAAAATTGCAATAATTCTTTTCATCATAAGCTTTTCCTCTCTTTTTTTATACTTCTAAATATTTTTTCATAGATATTGCACTTCCTATGGCTCCAATACCTATTCCTATAATTAGATAAACAATTAATAACCAATTAAATATATCTGAAAAAGTTAATAATTGAACTGGTAATTGTATACTTACAAATGCTATAGCTATTTTTTCTGCTACATAATTATATATTCCACCCAATATTAATAAAGAAAATAATGCTGAAGCAATACCTATAATCATACCTTCTACCATGAAAGGCCATCTAATAAAACCATTTGTTGCACCAACATATTTCATAATAGAAATTTCTTTTCTTCTTGCATGTACTGTAAGTTTTATTGTGTTCATAATTATAAATATTGAAATTAAAATAAGAATAACTATTATTACTCCTGACACCACTTTTATACCATCAGCTACTTTTATTAATGTATCTATTGTCTTGGAGCTTACTTCTATGTTATCTACAATTTTATATTGACTTATATTATTTTGAACTTCATCTACCTTTGTTAAATCTGTAAGAGTTACAACATAAGATAAAGGAAAAGGATTTGCTTCTCCTTCATATCTGCTTAGCAATGATTGTCTTTCTTTAAACATACTTTTTACTTGTGCTAATGCATCTTCTTTACTTCTAAAAGTTACACTGTTTACATAATTCATATCTCTTATTGCATTTCCTAATTCTTTCACTTGTTGTTCTGTTGCATCTTCTTTTATAAATACTGCAATTCCTTGTTGCTCTTCTATTGTCTGTACCATATAATTTACATTTTCACCAATTATAAAAAATATACCTAAAACAAACATTGTAGCACACATAATTATAAATGATGCCATTGTAGATTTTTTATTTTTAAATGTATTTCTAAAACCTTCCCCTATTAAATAACCAAATATACTATATCTCACTGTTATACCCACCTTTTTTATCATCTCTTATTATGTTTCCAGATTCTATTTGAATAACTCTTTTTTTCATAGTGTCTACAATATCTTTTGCATGTGTTGCAACCACAACAGTAGTACCTCTATTATTTATATCATTTAAAAGATTCATTATATCCCATGCTGTTTCTGGATCTAAATTTCCTGTTGGTTCATCTGCTATCAACATTGATGGATTATTAACTAATGCTCTAGCTAATGCAACTCTTTGTTGCTCTCCTCCTGATAACTCGTTTGGATAAACTTTTGCTTTTTTACTTAAGCCTACTAAAGATAATACCATTGGTACTTGTCTTCTTATATGTTTTGGCGTTGCCCTAACTATATACATAGCATAAGCCACATTGTCATAAACTGTTTTATCTGGTAAAAGTCTAAAATCCTGAAATACAATTCCCATACTTCTACGTAAAAAAGGTACTCTCTTAGGCTTTAAAAAAGTAGTATCTTTTCCATTAATTATTATGTTTCCTTTTGTTGGCTCTTCCTCTTTTAATATTAATTTAATTAAAGTAGATTTTCCGTGAACCTGAACTACCTACTAAAAATGCAAATTCACCCTTGTCTATTTTAAAATTCGCATTGTGCACTGCTTCTGTACCAGTATCATAAGTTTTACTTACATTTCTAAATTCTATCATCTCAATAACTCCTTATATGTGATTAAGACATTTCTTATTTAATTTATATTAATTCCCATTAATAATAACAATAAATAACTTTATTTGCAAGACTTTTTTCCAAAAAAAACAGCATATTTTTAGCTTCTTCTTTGCTTTAATGCTGTTTTTCTTTGTTTTTCGCCATTTTTAAAAATTTATAAAAAAATATTTCTAATTCATTATTTTTTCTACTATTGAATTTGCATTTATTTTATAATATTCCATTAATTCTTCTGCTTTACCAGATTTTCCAAATTGATCTTCTATTCCAATTCTAATTACTTTACATGGATATTCTTGTGCCAAAACCTCACATATTGCAGAACCTAATCCACCAATAACATTATGATCTTCAATAGTTATTATCTTTTTAGTTTCTTTAGCACATTTTATAATCATCTGATTATCTATTGGCTTTATTGTACAAACATCAATAACCCTTACATCAATCCCCTTTGTTTTTAATATTTCTTTTGCTTTTAAAGCTTCTGAAACTGTAACTCCTGTTGCAAATATAGTTGCATCTATACCATCTCCTATTTGAATCATTTTTCCAATTTCAAACTTTTGGTGTTGATTATAAATAATTGGTGTTGCTAATCTACACAACCTTAAATATACTGGTCCTTTCATTTTTGAAATTTCTTCAACTGCCCATTTCGTTTGTGTGTCATCTGATGTACACATAACAGTCATATTAGGTACAGTCCTCATTAAACTTATATCCTCTATCATCTGGTGAGTTGCCCCATCTTCTCCTACTGTTATTCCTGCATGTGTTGCACAAATTTTTACATTTAATTTTGGATATGCAATACTGTTTCTTATTTGATCATAAGCTCTTCCTGCAGCAAACATTGCAAATGTACTTACATAAGGAATTTTTTCAAAAGTAGATAAACCAGCTGCAATTCCCATTAAATTTTGTTCTGATATTCCTACATCAAAAAATCTATCAGGAAATTTTTTAGCAAATATATTGGTTTTAGTTGCACTAGATAAATCCGCATCTAAAACAACAATATTTTTATTCATTTCTCCCAATTCAGCCAATTTTTCTCCATAACTTTCTCTAGTAGCTTTTTTTATTTCCATTGTTTAACCTCCCTACATTAGTTTAATATAATTAGCATTTAAATCCTTTATAGCCTTTTCATATTCTTCTTTATTAGGTGCTTTTCCATGCCATCCCACTTGATTTTCCATGAAGGAAACTCCTTTTCCTTTAATTGTTTTAGCTATAATAGCAGTAGGTACACCTTTAATCTCTTTAGCTTTTTCAAAAGCTACTATTAATTCTTCTATATCGTGACCATTAACATTTATAACATTAAATCCAAAACTCTCAAATTTATAATCTATATTTGTTAATCCAGCTACTTCTTTAATGTTCCCATCAATTTGTAAATTGTTATTATCAACAATAACACATAAATTATCAAGTTTGTTCTTAGTTGCTGCCATTGCTGCTTCCCAAACTTGTCCTTCTTCTAATTCTCCATCTCCCATTAAGCAGTATACTCTGCACCAGATGCTTTCCATTTTTGAAGCAATTGCCATTCCTACAGATACAGATAATCCTTGTCCCAATGAACCTGTAGTCATATCTACTCCTGGAATTTTATTCATATCTGGATGCCCTTGTAAATTACTATTTATGTTTCTAAATTCTTTTAAATTCTTTTTATCAAAGAAACCTCTTTCAGCCAATGTACTATATAAAGCAGGTGAACAATGTCCTTTTGATAAAACAAATCTATCTCTTCCATTTGCCAATGGTTCTTTTGGATTTATATTCATCTGATTAAAATATAATACTGTAAGAATATCAGTACAAGATAAAGAACCCCCTGGATGCCCAGATTTTCCATTATATACCGCTTCTACAACCCCTCTTCTAATATCATTGGCTATTTTTTTCAAAGCCTCAATTTTTGTTATTTTCAATTATATTCCTCCTTTTCCATATCCTCTTTTGGTATTTTAGATAAATCTTTATTTTCACGTTTTAAATAATCTATATACTCATATTTTTCATATTTTATATATTGCTCTACACTATAATCCTTCTCATAATAAACTGTACTCCAGTACTCATTAATTCTCAATCTAGGATATACTAAATATTTACCTACATTTTCTTCTATATATTGTTTTATTTCATATAATTTACGTGTAGCATCTTCTATTTGTGAATATTCTTTTATATCTATATAAATATCATATTTAGTATATATAGGATATTTATCGAAAAATCTGTCCTTCTCAATGCCTTCTTCTATAGTCATTGCATTTTTTATTTCTATATTATCCCATTTATCAATAATAGTTTTTACTGAAATTTTCCCATAATCTTCTTGTATTTCCCCAAAATGTTTTACTACATTAAAAACAACATCTTTATTATCTTTAGGAGAAACCTTATATAATCCATTATCAGAATCATCTATCAATTCTTCTGAAACTATGGTAAATTTTTTACCATAATTTCTTTTTAACTCCTTTAGTATATTTATATCTTTTTCTGCTGTAAAGCTTTTAAACATTAATATAAGTGATATAAATACAAATAAATATAATAATACAGAAAAGATAAAGCTTGGCACTAAAATTACCTTCATTGTTGTAGTAAGTCTTTTTACAAATTTATCAACTGATTTATAATCTTCTTTATTAAATTCTTTTATTTTTTCTTTTGGTACTTTATACATTTATTCCCCTCATTCCTTTACTAGGTACAAAATTTCTTTTAAAAAATTATAAATTTATTATTTTTAACCCCTTATTTTCTTTTATTCTACACTTTTTAATGACTCAATCAAATTTATATTTTTTAATGCAAAATATGTTGTTATATTTATAATAGTTGCAAATATAACTGTTAATACTACTCCATAAACATAGCTTAATATATGGACTTGTGAATTGAACATTAAAATATCTAATTCGCATGTTTTTATTATATATAATGTTAAAAGATATCCACCTACTAATCCAAAAAGTATTCCTATAATAGTTAATATTACAGTCTCTCTTGATACATAATTATATACTTCTTTATTATAAAATCCTAATACCTTAATAGTAGCAAGTTCTCTTATTCTTTCACTTATATTCGTGTTTGATAAATTATATAAAACAACAATTGCTAACATTCCTGCAGCCACTATTAAAATCCAAACAACAAAATTCATATTTTCCATTACATCATTAAAAATATTTTTCGTATCTGATGTAAATCCTATAGTAGAAACATTTTCTTCATTATTTAATATTTCTTTTCCTAAACTTTTTTCCTGTCCTTCATCTAATTTTCCTGTATTAGCATAAATAGTATTGTATTCTGGTTTTTCACAATATAATTTTTCATATAATGTTGGTGACATATAAATATAATGCATTATATAGTTTTCTGTTATTTTATAAACTCTAGCATCAACTTCAATATCATCTGCATTTCTTAATCTAATTATATCTCCTTCATTTATATTTAGTAATTTAGCTAATTTCTCTGTTAATATAATTCCTTCATCATTTAATATATATTTTTCTTCATCATTTTTTCTTGGTTTTAAAGATATATATTTTTCTAGTTCATTAACATTATTCGGTACTATTAGTTGAATATTTTGATTATTATCATCTTTTACTATTTCTACTGATTGCATATTTAAATTTATAGCATCCTCTATTTTTTCATTTTTCTTAATATTTTCTAATGTTTTTTTAGAGTTTTTGCTATCTTTTATTGATATATTCAAATCATATTTAAATATATTTCCATATTGTGATGGCACCATATATCCAATAGCATCTCTCAATCCAAAACCAGCAATAATTAGAGATGTACATCCCATAACTCCAATTATTGTCATTAAAAATCTTTTCTTATATCTAAAAAGATTTCTTACAGTAACTTTATGAGTAAAATTTAATTTAGACCATATAAAATTAATCTTTTCTAATATAACTCTTTTTCCAGGTTTTGGTGCCTTAGGTCTCATTAATGTTGCTGGTGTTTGTGCCAACTCTTTAACACAAGAATAAATTGTTGCTCCTAATGTACATGTTCCTGCAACTAATAATCCTATCATAGCATATTTTATATTAAATTCAATTATTAATGGTGGAAGATTATACATCATAGCATACATATCAGATATAATTTTAGGCAAAATATTAAATCCTATTAGCATACCAATTACAGCTCCAATAACTGTTGCTAAAGTAGCATATACTAGATATTTTCCTGCTATTTGTATCTTTGTATATCCTAAAGCTTTTAAAGTTCCTATCTCTCCTCTTTCTTCTTCGACCATTCTACTCATTGTAGTTAAGCTTATTAATGCTGCAACTACAAAAAACACAATAGGAAAAACAGTAGCAAGTTTTGCGACCCTATCTGTATCTTGTATATAACTTACATATCCAACATTTTGGTCTCGATCTAAAATATACCATTCTGGCCTGTTTATTACTAATAATTCCATTTAAGCATCGTTCAATTCTCTTTCTGCTTTTTTTATTTTTTTATCAAATTCTTTTCTTGAATTTTGTAATTTTTTTTCATTTTCATTTATTTTGTTTTTACTCTCTTTAATTTCTGCTTTAGCAGAATATAATTGATTATATGTTTCTTTTATTGTACTTTCAAGTTTAGCCTCTTGTTTATTTAATTCATTTTTTGCACTTTCTATTAGCTTTTCATTTTTAGTCAATTCATCTTTAGCATTTGTTATAGATTTTTGCATAATTTTTATTGTATTATTCAAATCAGAAATTCCTTGGTTTGCAAGTTCACTTTCTATAGTAGAAATAGTTATATTTAATATATAAATTTCTTTATTTAATAATTCAATTTTTCTCTTTATTTCTTTTATTATTTCTACATCTGCTGTAGAATCAAGATTTTTCAATTGTTCATTTAATTCTTTTATTTCATTTTGCTTAATATTTAAATTTTCTTTTGCAATATTATATTGTTTTTGTATATCTTTTAATTTTTTTAAATCTTTATTATAACCTTCTATTTTATTCAAAGCATCTTGTTTTGCTATATTAAATTCTTTCTCTTGATTTTTTAATGTATTCTTTGCTTTTTCTAACTGTCTTTCTGCTTCTGCAAACTGATTATCTGCTTTTGTAAAATTTTTATTTAATTCTTGCTCTCCAGTTTCAAGTTTCTTTTTTGCGTTTTCTATTTGTTTTTCTGCATCATTCAATTCTTTTTCTGCTTTTTCTTTTTCACTATTTAATTTTTTCTCTGCATCTTTTATTTTAGAATTAGCTTTATTATATATTTCATCATATCTTTTTTCTTTTCTATCTTCTGCAATATTTTCTATTTCTGTTTTTACTTTTTCTATTTTTTCACTATATTTATTTTTATAAGATTGAAGTTCCTTAGCTCCATCTACAGTTAAATACACATTTGTATATATTTCCGAATTTATATTATCATTAGCTATATACATATAATAATCTATTACTCCAGAACCCAATTTAGTGTTTCCTCTTTCTTCAGATATATATAATGGTGAACTTACTGTACCTACTATTTTTAGTTTATTTTTCTTTAATGCTTCCTTTTCATTTCCATCATCATCTTGTATTTTATCTGTAATTACTTCAACTGTATCTCCAATTTTATGTTCTGTAACAATTAAAAATCTATTTTCTACAACACACTCATTACTATTTTCTGGTAATCTTCCATCTTCAATTACAAGTCTATTAATATCTGTTGGTATTGTTTCCAATTTTACAACAACTTCCTCTTCTCCACTATTTAGAATACCATCTAATTGATATGAAGCCTCTACTCTTTCTACACCTTCTATGTTTTTTAATGCTTCTTTATCTGAGTCAGTTAATCCTAAAGTAGATATTACTTGGATATCCATAACATTTTGATCATCAAAATATTTATCAAGTGTTTTTTTCATGTCAGGACTTGCTGCTTTAATTCCAACAAAAAAGCCTACTCCTAATAAAACTATTAACATTATTGATAAAAATCTTTTATATGTATTCTTTATTTCCATAGCAGTATCTTTATATAAGGCTTTTTTCATTAAAAATTCCCTCCTTTATAATTCTTTAATTGTTACTCTCTCAACTCCTATTAATTCTTGAAATTCCTGTAAAGTATTTTGATTTAAAAATATTTCTCCAGCTATTATAAATTTATCTTCATTTTCAATTTGAATTTGAATATTATTTTTCTCTCCATTAAAAAATTTTATTGCACCTTTTAGTCTATTCTTTAAGCCTTCATCTAAGTCTGTAACATTTATGTTTAGTACCTTTTTCTTCTTTGCAGTAAATTCTTTAATATCTTTTGCAACTATTTTAGTTTCTTCATCTTCCCTAACACTTAATCTTCCATCTATTTGAACTATACTATCCTCTAAAAGAATTGCAGAACAATTTTGATAACAACTTTCAAACACTATAACCTCTACAGAGCCATATAAATCTTCCACTGTAACAAATGACATTATTTTATTTGTTTTAGTAAATTTCTTTTTTACTCTAGTAATTATTCCTGCAAATATAACTTGCTCGCCATCTTTATGGTTACTATATCCTTTTTCCTCTATGTCAATATTTATCTCTCTCATTTCAAGAGCATTTATAGTGGTTTGTCTCTCTATTTGTGACCTTAAATTTTCAAGTGGATGTCCTGATATATATAACCCTAACATTTCTTTTTCCATTGATAATAATTCTTTTTCTGGAAATTCTTTTAAAATCACATAATTATATTTCATCTCATTTAATGTTTCTTCATTTTCTCCACCTAAATCAAACATAGTAACTTGACCTACAAAACTTTTTTTGTTTGAGTCTGCAATACTATCTACAATTCCCTCAAAAGACGCTAATAAAGTACTCCTAGTCTGTTCAAACTCATCAAAAGCTCCCGCTTTAATTAAACTTTCCAAACATTTTTTATTTACTGATGCATCTTTAATTCTTTCACAAAAGTCTGCAAAATCTTTAAATACTCCTTTACTTTCTCTTTCTGATACAATTTCATCTATAGCTGATGTTCCTACATTTTTTATACTTCCTAATCCAAAACGTATTTTATTATTATCCACAGTAAATTTTGTATAACTTTTGTTTATATTTGGTTTTAATATTTCTATATTTAATCTTTTACATTCATCTATATATGCTGGTATTTTGTCTAAATTTCCTAAAAAACTATTTAACGTTGCTGCCATAAATTCAGCTGGATAATATGCTTTTAGATATGCAGTTTGGTAAGATACTACAGCATAAGCAGCAGCATGTGACTTATTAAATGCATACTTTGCAAATTCTGCCATTTCATCAAATATTTTATTAGCAGCCTCTTCTTCAATTCCTTTTCTTACACAACCTGGAATTATCACTTCTCCATTTTCGTCAGTCTGACCATATATAAAATATTCTCTTTCCTTAGCCATAACATCAAGTTTTTTCTTTCCCATTGCACGTCTTACTAAATCTGCTCTACCTAAAGAATATCCTGCTAAATCTCTTACTATTTGCATAACTTGCTCTTGATATACCATACAACCATAAGTAACTTCTAATATTGGTTTTAAAGCAGGATGTGTATACACGGCATGCTCTGGATCTTTTTTATTTGCTATATACCTTGGTATTTGATCCATTGGTCCTGGTCGATATAATGATACTCCAGCTATAATATCCTCTAAGCAATCTGGTTTTAACTCCTTCATAAAATTGGTCATTCCCTGACTTTCAAATTGGAATATTCCCATTGAATTTCCATCTTGCCATAATTTATATACTTTTGGATCATTCATATCTTTGTCAAATTTCACATCTATATTTTTATCTTTTTTTACTAAATCAATAGTATCTTTTATTACTGTTAAAGTACGTAAGCCTAGAAAGTCCATCTTCAATAAACCTAATTCTTCCAATGTTGTCATAATATATTGTGTTGAAATAGTTCCATCTCTTACATATAATGGTACATAATTTACTACTGGTTCTTTTGTTATAACAATTCCACAAGCATGTGTAGATGCCTGTCTTGGCATTCCTTCTAATGCTATTGCTATATCTATTAGTTTTTTTGTTTCATCATTATTTTCATATAATTCTCTTAACTCTCTATTTTGTTCTAAAGCTTTATTTATAGTAATATGTAATTCATTTGGAATCATTTTAGCTAGCTTATCCGCTTCTGAATACGGAATATCAAGTGCTCTACCAACATCTCTTATTACCATTCTTGCAGACATTGTGCCAAATGTAATAATCTGTGAAACATTATCATAACCATATTTTCTGCATACATATTCTATTACTTTATCTCTTTTTTCATAGCAAAAATCCACATCAAAATCTGGCATACTTATTCTTTCTGGGTTCAAAAATCTTTCAAAAATAAGTCCGTATTTTATTGGATCAATATCTGTTATACCTATTGAATAAGCAACCAATGAACCAGCTCCTGAACCACGTCCAGGTCCAACAGGTATATCATGAGTCTTAGCATAATTAATATAATCCCAAACTATTAAAAAATAGTCCACATATCCCATTTTTTCTATTACACCTAGCTCGTAATTTGCTCTTTCCTTTAGCTCTTGGTTTAAATTTTCACCATATCTTTTTATTAAGCCATCATAACATAATTTTCTTAAATACTCAAAATGTGTATCAAAACCTTCTGGTACATCGTAGTTAGGTAATATTGTATGTCCAAATTCAAATTCAACATTACACTTATTAGCTATTTTTATAGTATTTTCTATAGCTTCTGGAACATTTTTAAAATATTCACTCATCTCTTCAGGAGATTTAACATATAATTCATCTGTTTCAAATCTCATTCTATCTGGATCATTCATTCTTTTACCTGTTTGAATACATAAAAGAACTTCATGGTTATAAGCATCCTCTTTTTTCAAATAATGAGCATCATTTGTCGCAACTAATGGAATATCTAATTCTCTTGATAAATCTATTAGTTTTTGGTTTACTAAAACTTGTTCCTTTATTCCATTATTTTGAATTTCTAAATAATAGTCCTCTCCAAAAACATTTTTAAACCATAATGCAACTTTTTTAGCCTCTTCTATGTCATTCTTTAAAATAGCTTGATTCACTTCACCCGCTAAACATGCACTACAACACACTAATCCTTCATGATATTTTTCTAATATTTCTTTATCTATACGTGGTTTATAATAAAAGCCCTCTGTATATCCTAAAGATACTAATTTCGCTAGATTTTTATATCCATTATTGTCTTTTGCTAAAAGTATTAAATGATTATATTTTGAATCTAATTCTGAATCCTTATCATATCTAGTTCTTGGTGCAACATAAACTTCGCAACCAATTATAGGCTTTACTCCTGCTGCTTTACATGCTTTATAAAAATCGATAGCACCAAACATAACACCATGATCAGTTATAGCAATTGCATCCATTCCTAATTCTTTTGCTCTTATTGGTAAATCTTTTATTCTATTCGCTCCATCTAATAAACTATATTCACTATGTATATGTAAATGTACAAACTTAGACATATTTATTCACATTCCTTTTCTATTGCACAATATTAATTTTAAAAAATAAATAATTCATTTATATTTTTTATTTTCTTTATTGTTTTTCAGTATAATTATATTACATAAGCAAAAAAAATAAAAGATGAATAATTAAAATATTTTAACATTTTAATCACTCATCATAAAAAATATTATACATTAAATCTAAATAAAACTATGTCTCCATCTTTCATAATATAATCTTTTCCTTCAGATCTTACAAGTCCTTTCTCTCTACAAGCTAACATAGATCCTTCTCTTATTAAATCATCATAAGATACAATTTCTGCTCTAATAAAACCTCTTTCTATATCACTATGTATTTTTCCTGCTGCTTTAGGAGCTTTTGTTTCTTTCTTTATTGTCCATGCTCTAACTTCTGGTTCTCCTGCTGTTAAAAAAGACATTAACCCCAACAAGTCATAGCTAGATTTTACAACTTTATCTAATCCAGATTCATTAAGTCCCAATGCATCAAGCATTTCTTTTTTGTCATTTCCTTCTAAAGTTGCTAGTTCTTCTTCTATTTTTACACATAAAGGAACTACTTCTGCATTTTCACTTTTTGCATACTCTACAACTTGTTTTACATTTTCATCATTAAACGGATCTTCCAATTGATTTTCTGATACATTCGCTATGTATAAAATTGGTTTCATTGTTAATAAATATGTATCTTTTAAAATTTCCAACTCTTCTTCTGTAAAAGATATTGTTCTAGCAGATTTACCACTTTCTAAAGTAGTTTTGATTTTTTCTAATAAATCTAATTCTTCTTGATATTTCTTATCAGCTTTCAATTTCTTTTTGGCATTATCTATCTTTTTGTCAACAGCTTCTATATCAGCAAATATTAATTCTAGATTTATTGTTTCTATATCTCTTAATGGATTTATACTTCCATCTACATGAACTATATTACTATCTTCAAAGCATCTAACAACTTCTACTATACTATCCACTTCTCTAATATGAGATAAAAATTTATTTCCTAATCCTTCTCCTTTACTTGCTCCCTTTACTAAACCAGCAATATCCACAAACTCTATAACTGCATGAGTTACCTTTTCTGGATTATACATTTCTGCTAATTTATCCAATCTTTCATCAGGTACTGGGACAACACCTACATTTGGTTCAATAGTACAAAAAGGATAATTTGCACACTCTGCACCTGCTTTAGTTATAGCATTAAATAAAGTACTTTTCCCTACATTTGGTAATCCCACTATTCCTATTTTCATGTTTTATTCCTCCTACTTGTCGAATTCCTTTTTTACACCTTTTTATTATTTTTGGAGCTTCCAGCCAGAATCGAACTGGCGACCCCAGCCTTACCATGGCTGTGCTCTACCTACTGAGCTATAGAAGCATATAATTACCAAAAATATATTCTTTAATTTATATTTCTGGTATTTCCTTTATTGCCTTTTTTCTAATTCTCTGAATAGCATTATCTATCGACTTTACAGGAGTATCTAATTCTTCTGCAATTTTATTATAGCTTTCGCCTTTTATATATCTAAACAGTACCTTTTTTTCAAAATCACTTAAAGCATTTTCTATTGCATTTTCTATATAATTATAATATTCTTTTTTTGTTAATGTATCTAAAGGATCTTCCACTGTAGCATTATTATATATTTCTAAAAGTGTAGTGTCATTATCATTTTGTTCACTATCATAAGCATTCATATTAAGTGATAAATATGAATTTAATGGTATATGTTTTTGCCTATTAGATGTTTTTATAGCAGTAATTAGTTGCCTTTCTATACAAATACTTGCAAATGTTTTAAATGAATTTTGCATTCCTGATTTATAACTTTTTATAGCTTTAAATAAGCCTATTAAACCTTCTTGTATAATGTCTTCTTTTTCTGCTCCAATAATATAATATTTATTAACTCTTAGATTTACTAAATCTCTATACTTATTAATCAAATAATCTAAGGCTTGTTTATTTCCTGTTTTTGCTATATCTATTATTTCTTCATCTGTCATTTTATTATAATCAATTTCCGAATGAAAAAAAACATTATTATTATTCATACTTGATATGTGTCCTCCTAAGATGTACTATGCTTGTATTATATGTCACTCAACGATTTAATGTCAATAGAAAACTTGAATTTTTTTTAAATATATGCATTTTTCAGCTGTTTATTGTAAAATACATTTATAAATTATCTATAATTTTCTCTAAATTTTCTATAAAATTTACAATTATATCTTCTCTATTAAAATCTTTATTAAATTCTTGTTTTAGTGATGTAGCAATATCTTTTATTTCATCACAAAAATTTATTTCATTTACATTAAAACCTACACCAAATAAAATATAATTAACTTTCTGTTTTATCAATCCTGTTTCTATTAAAAAACCAGAAATTTTTTTATTATTAATAATCAAATCATTTGGTTTTTTTATATTCAATTCTATATTATATAAATCATGTATAGTCTTTTGCATAGCTTTTGCTACATTTATTGTTAAATCTTTAAGTCTACTAATATTTGTATTAGGAAATATAACAATTGTCATTGTTATATTTTTTTCTTCATTTGAATACCAGCTTCTTCCATTTGTACCTATTCCACTTAATTGATTATCAGTAATTATAATTGTACCATTAGTCAAATCATTATTTATATTTCTTTTTGCATATATTTGAGTAGAATCTATTTCTTTAAAGTAAATTATATTTTTTCCTATATATTTAGTTTTAGCTCTTTCTATTTTTTCTAAATCCATATTATATTCATTACTATTATAAAACGGCAATAGAAATATTGCCGTTTATGCAGTTCCTAATTTTTTACTTGTATTTGTTCTCTTCGTTTTAGCTTTTTTAGGTTGGTCCTCTCTATTATTATTAATAATAATTTTTGGTGCTTCCTTATTTTCAACAGTTTCTTTAGTTATAATGCATTTCTCTATTTTAGGATTTGATGGAACTTCAAACATTATATCTCTCATAATCTCTTCAATTATAGATCGTAAACCTCTAGCTCCTGTTTTTCTTTCTATAGCTTTATCAACTATTAATTTTAATGCTTCATTTTCAAATTCTAATTCCACATTATCTAATTCAAACAACTTTTTATATTGTTTAACTAAAGCATTCTTTGGCTTTGTAACTATATCAATTAACATCTCTCTGTCTAATTCTTGTAAAGTTGCAATTATTGGCAATCTTCCTACAAATTCTGGAATTAATCCAAATTTTAATAAGTCTTGTGGTAATAATTGTTCAAATACTTTATATTTATCTATGTCATTGTTACTTTCTATTTTTGCTCCAAATCCTATTGATTTTTTTCCAACTCTATCTTTTACAATTTTTTCTAATCCTTCAAATGCTCCTCCACATATAAACAATATATTTTCTGTGTTTATTTGAATAAAATCTTGGTGAGGATGTTTTCTTCCTCCTTGAGGTGGAACAGAAGCTATAGTTCCTTCTACTATCTTTAATAATGCTTGCTGTACTCCTTCTCCACTAACATCTCTAGTAATAGACGGATTCTCTGATTTTCTAGATATTTTATCTATCTCGTCTATATAAATAATACCTTTTTCTGCTTTGGTTACATCATAATCTGCAGCTTGAATCAATTTTAATAAAATATTTTCTACATCTTCTCCAACATATCCTGCTTCTGTTAAAGTAGTAGCATCAGCAATCGCAAATGGAACTTTAAGTATTTTAGCTAATGTTTGTGCTAATAAAGTTTTTCCACATCCTGTAGGTCCTAATAACAATACATTACTTTTTTGTATTTCTATATCATCGTTGTTTTTCTTGCTATTAATACGTTTATAATGATTATAAACTGCTACAGATAATGTTTTTTTAGCTTCCTCTTGCCCTATTACATAAGAATCTAAAATATTCTTTATTTCAGCTGGTGTAGGTAGTTTTTCATTTTCATTTATAGTATAACTTAATTCTGTATCTTCATATAAGTCATCTTCCAAAATATTATTGCAAACTTTAATACAATCGTCACAAATATAAACTCCTGGTCCTGCAATTATTCTTTCTACTGCATCTTGTGATTTTCCACAAAATGAGCATTTAATATTTTGATTTTTGTTACTTGGCATTGCGTAATTCTCCTTTATATAATTATTTAAGCTCTTTTATCCATTATTCCGTCTATTAATCCATATTTCAAAGCTTCTTCAGCAGTCATATAATTATCTCTTTCTGTATCTTTATTAATAATATCTAATGGTTGACCTGTTCTTTCGCTTAAAAACTTATTTAATTTTTCTCTTGTTTTAACCATATGATCTGCATGTATTTTTATTTCTGTAGTTTGACCAGAAAGTCCTCCACCACCAATTAATGGTTGATGTATTAAAATTTCTGCATTTGGTGTTGCAAATCTTTTTCCTTTTTCACCCGCTGCTAAAAGAACAGCTCCCATACTAGCTGCCATTCCTATGCAAATAGTAGAAACTGGGCATTTTATATAATTCATTGTATCAACAATTCCCATTCCATCAGTAATTGATCCACCTGGACTATTTATGTATAAAGAAATTTCTTTATCTGGATCTTCTGATTCTAGGAATAATAATTGAGCTATTACTAAACTAGCAGATGTTTGATTTACATCTTCCCCCAAAAATATAATTCTATCTTTTAACAATCTTGAAAAAATATCATAAGATCTTTCTCCTTTTGCTGTTTGTTCAATAACATAAGGCACTAAACTATTAATTTCTTTCATTAAAATTCCTCCTTTAAAATATAATATTACTTTATTTAATAAAAATTTCCTTTTTAATAACTATTATATAAAAATAAGTTAAAAAGTTAGTGGTAAAAAACAATATTTTTAAAATACTTTAATTTTCCCCCTAACTTTTTATTTGTATTATTTCATTTTTGCATTTTCTACTAAAAACTCTATTGCCTTTTCAACTTTCATATTTTCTTTTGTATATTGTTTTATATTATCATTGTTTAAAAGTTCTTCTTCTTTTTGACCATAGTTTTTAGCCATTTCTTTTAATTTTTCTTCTACACTTTTATCATCAACTTCAATATTTTCAGCTTTTACAATTGCCTCTAATACTAATCTATATTTTACATTTTTATTTGCTTGTTCTTCAAATTCTTTTCTTAAATCTGATTCTTTCTTACCAGTTAATTCTGTATATTGTTTTAATGTTAGTCCTTGATACATTAATCTTTGTTCAATATCCTTCATCATATTATCTATTTCTGTTTCTATCATTCCTGAAGGAATATCTACTTCTACTTTTTCACTAACTGCTTCTATAACAGCATCTTCTTTTTCTACTCTTTCTCTTTCTTTATTTTGGTTTTCTAATTTTTCACTTATGCTATTTTTTAATTCTTTTAATGTATCAAATTCACTTACATCCTTAGCAAATTCATCATCAATATTAGGTAATTCTTTCTTTTTTATTTCATTTAATTTTACCTTAAATACTACATCTTTTCCTGCTAAATCTTTTGAAAAATATTCATTAGGAAATTTTAAATTTAAATCTTTTTCTTCGCCTATTTTCATTCCTACAACTTGATCTTCAAACCCTGGTATAAATGTATTGCTTCCTATTGTAAGTTCATGATTTTCTGCTTTACCACCCTCAAATGGTTCTCCATTTAAAAATCCTTCAAAATCAATAACAGCTATATCGTCTTTTTGAACTGGTCTGTCTTCAATAGTAATTAGTCTAGAATTTTTTTCTGCCATAAGATTTAATTCTTGTTCTATATCTTTATCAGATACATTATACTCAATTTTTTTAATTTCTATACCTTTATATTTTCCTAATTTTACTTCTGGTTTTGTTTGAACAGTTGCAGTAAATATTAATTCTTTTCCTTTTTCCATTTGCTTAATATCAATATTAGGTCTGCTAACTGCTTCTACATTATTTGATTTTATAGCTTCATCATAAATTTCTGGCACTAATTCATTAAAAGCATCTTCATAAAAGATTTGTGCTCCATAATATTTTTCTACTATATTCATTGGTGCCTTACCTTTTCTAAAACCTGGTATATTGAAATATTTTGCATTTTTTAAATACACTTTTTTCATTGCTTCTTCAAATTTTTCTGCTTCTATCTCAAAATTCAATTTTACTTCATTCTTATTTTCTGTGTTTTCTACCTTAATATCCATTTTAAAATTCATTCCTTTCAAAAATAATTAGCTTAATTATTATATCATATTTTGCAAAAAATGCAAGTCCCAAGTATTTTTATTTTGCATTATTAGTAATTTTATGTTATTATATAGTTATAGACTACTTATTTTTTCAATTTAGTCTATAGTTACTTTAAAATTAAAAATATATTTTTTTAGTTTTATGTAACTTATAAAACCCTATTTTTTCTTAATGGGCAAAGAATTAACTTGGTTTTTAATTATATTAACTTTGACATTTTATTGTCAGAATAGGAGGTTATAATGGAAGAAAAAGAAGATCTAAATTTAATATTTTTAAACGAAATTGTAAAACTATGCAAAATGGGAATGTCATCAATAACTTTTGTTGTAAATAAAATGAAAAAAAGGCCTTTAAAAGATACTTTAAATTCTCAATATCTAAAATTTCAAACTTTTTTAGAAAACACCTTAAAATTATTTGAAGAATATCAAATAGAGCCAGAAAAATTTGAAATTGAAGAAGACATGATAATATGGCCTGGTGTAAAATTTACATCTTTAACTGGTACAGAAGAAGATGACTATATTTCAGATTTATTTCTCCAAGGGAATTATGTAGCTGCTGCTACATTACATAAAAGATTTAGACTAGATATGAATTTAAAACCAGAAGTAAAAAAACTATTAGATGATTTTTTAGCACTTATAGATGTTAACATTAAAGATTTGAGAGTATTTTTTAACAGTTAAAATATATGTTATAGAAGCTATCCAAAAATGATAGCTTCTTTTTATTTAATATTATTTAATATATAAATTAGGATCTAATTGTTCATTATCCTTTATTAATTCAAAATGTAAATGTGACTCATCTACTATTTCAAAAGTTGCAGTATTTCCAACTGTACCTATAGTCTGATTTTGCTTAACTTTCTCTCCTTCAACCACAAATTCTGTTGATAATAAATTAGAATATACTGTTTGATAACCATTAACATGTTCTATAATTATTGTAAGCCCATATCTAGGATCATTTTTTATAGACTTAACAGTTCCTTCTGCAGATGCTTTTACAATAGAAGTTTTATCTGCTTTAATATCGACTCCATTATGTGTTGTCCATACTTCTAAAGTATCTGAATAAACTAATTTACTTTTAGCAAACTCCTTAATTATTTCCCCTTTTACTGGTTTAATAAATGTAGGATCTTTAATCTTTTCTTCCTTTTTTTCTTTAGGATTTTCCTTAACCGTTTCTTTTTCTGATGTATTATTTGTATTATCTTTTTTATTTGTAACTGTACTTGTATTTATTGCAACTTTAGTAACATTTTCCTCTTCTTTTACTTCATCTTTTATTTCTTCTTTTTTTACTTCATTAACTGTTTTGCCATATTGTGTACTTGTTTCTTCTAATTCAGAATTTAAATTTTCTGACTTAAATTCACTTAGTTTTGTTGGTTCCTCAATACTGTTACTATAAACATAAAAAGTAATAATAAATGCTAATATTGCTAGTGCCAATACCCCAATTGCAATATAAGTTATTTTTTTTGAGTCTAAACCATCATCTGTCATTCTTCTGCTATCCCTTCTCATAAATAAAATTCCTCCTTAATTTTTCTTTAGTATAAGTATTAACATTTTTGAGAAATTTATACAAAAACTTTTACATATCTTTTATCTCCACTCCTGTATAAAAGTGATTTATAATCTTTTCATAACTATATCCTTTTTTAGCTAAACTATCTGCCCCTGTTTGGCTCATTCCTACACCGTGTCCGTATCCTGTAACTTCAAATTTCACATTATTCTTTTCAAGTTTAATATTAAAATTAGCAGACCTTAATCCAAATAAGCTTCTTATTTCAACTCCAGAAAATTCTAAATTTCCAATCTTTATTTTCTTTACCCTATTGCCATCAGTATACTCTTCTATTTTAATACAATCTTTTCTATTAAAATCTATTTTAAAATTACTATGTTCTTTTTTTATTGTTTCTTCAAATTCTTTTTTAGAAACAATTTTCGAAGAAGCATATTGAGAATATCCATCTTCCCCAGATGTCTCCACTGCTTGCAAATACGGATATCCATTTCCCCCCCAAACATTTAATGGTGCTTCAGTAGTTCCTCCACTATTAGAGTGAAAAAAAGCATTAATTGGTTCTCCATTATATACAATTATTTTTCCTTGTGTTAAATTAACTGCATTAACAATTTTATTCCAGTTTCTTTCTCGTTCGTCTTCTTTCCATCTGTTTAATCTATCTTTTTTTAATATCCATGCTTGACAACATGTAGAATCATCACAAATATCTGCTTTTTTATTTCCATGTTTTCCTTTATTATGTATTATTTTATAAATAGTATATGTTCTAGCGACAACAGCTTGTGCTTTTAGTGCCTCTTCTTCAAAACTTGCTGGCATTTCCGCACTAACAACTCCATACAAATATTCATCTAATTTTATTTTTTCCACTTTAGAAGTATTTTTGTGTAATAATTTTATTGTATTATAATCTTTATAATTGTATGTTGATTTAGTAATTTGATTATCTACAATATTATTTTCTATATTTTTTTCTTTTTCATCTCTATTTAAATCTGTAAATATAATAGGAATTAAAAAACAAATTAAAATTAATATTACCAAACACAAATAAATCTTTTTCATCTTTGCCCACATTCCTTTCATAATATACAAATCTGATATAAAAATAATTAATATATATAATATTCTTCTTTTGTTAAATTACTAATTTTAATTTAAGATTTTTTAAAATTCTTTTTTCCATTCTAGAAACTTGAACCTGCGAAGTTCCCATTATTCTGGCCACTTGGGCTTGAGTATTTCCTTTATAATATCTAAGTAAAATAAGCTCTTTTTCTTTATCTTTTAAACCTTCTATTAATTGTTTTATACAAATTCTATTTATAATGGTATTTGTTTCATCTTCCTTAGTACTTAATTTATCTATTATATTAATTTCATCCTCAGAACTTTCTAATGAATTATTATAAATTGATCCTATTGGTGTATATGAATCTAATGCTAAAGCTATTTCTTCTTTTGTGGTATTAAGAATTTTAGCCAATTCCTCTATTTTCATTGCTTTTCCATTTTTTTCAAACTCTTCGCTCTGTATTTGCATTACTTTTGAGCAAAGTACCTTTAAACTTCTACTTACTTTAATTGGTCCATCATCTCTAATATGTCTTTTTACTTCTCCTAAAATATATGGAACTGCATACGTAGAAAGTCTAACCTCAAAATTCGTATCAAATTTTTTTATACATTTAATAAATCCTAAAACTCCTAATTGGTATAAATCTTCTAAATCATGTCCTCTATCTTTAAATCTTCTAACTATACTCCAAATTAGTCCTTTATTAGTAGTTATTAATTTTTCTAAAGCTTTTTCATCCCCATTTTGTGCATCTATTATATCCTTTTTATCATTATCATAAGTTTCATCCATATAAAAACCGCCTCTCTACTTTCCTCCAATTGTACTTAAATCAGCGTTTTTTATTTCATCTATTTCTTCATCTTTTTTTATATGTTTTTTCATTAATATTTTTGTTCCTAACCCTACAACTGATTCTATATCTACTTCATCCATAAAACTTTCCATTATTGTAAATCCCATTCCAGATCTTTCTAAATTAGCTTTTGTTGTATATAATGGTTTTCTTGCTAACTCTATATCTTCTATTCCTTTACCATTGTCAGAAACTTCTATTTCTATTGTATTATCTAAAATTCTACTTTTTATTCTTACTATACCTTCATTATCTTCATAACCATGAATTATAGAATTTGTAACAGCCTCTGAAACAGCAGTTTTAATATCTGCCAATTCTTCAATTGTTGGATCTAATTGTGCAGCAAAAGCAGCTACTGTTATACGTGCAAAAGCCTCATTTCTTGATTTACTTAAAAATTCTAAATTCATTTCATTATCATATAAACTTTTCATTCTTTAATACGCCCCCTTATATTAACTTACCTTTTCTTTAATAGGAATAATATTAACTATTCCACTCATCTCTAAAACTTTTCTTATTGCTTTGTTAGCATTTATTATTTCTAATTCTCCTCCCAACATCTTTGCCATTTTATACCTTCCTATTATCATTCCTATTCCTGCACTATCCATGAAAGAAATACTAGCAAAATCAAATAAAACTTTTCTAGGCATATATCTTGTAATTTCATTATCAATCTTCCTCCTTATCTTTTCAGTTGTGTGATGATCAATTTCCTCTGTAAGCTTAATTATTAAAAGCTTGTCCCTTTGAATGAATTCTATATTCAATTTTATTCCCCCTTGTCTATAAACAACTTTTAAAATATTATAGTACTTTTTCCAGTATTTTCCTATAGCGAAAAATAAGAAGTTTTGCCGATTTATTAGAAATTTTCGACATTTTGTGACATTACTAAAAAGAGAAACTATAATTAAATAGTCTCTCTTTCTTAATTATTTTATATTTTGAATTCTTTCTTCCACATTTTTTAGCATTTCTTCATATTTTTTCAATTTAGCTTTTTCTTCTTCTATTTTACTTGCTGGTGCTTTGTTTATAAATCCTTGATTAGATAACATTTTATTTGATCTTTCTACTTCTGCTACAAGTTTTTTCCTTTCATTTTCTAATCTTTCTTTTTCTGCTTTTATATCTACTAAATCTTCAAAAGGTATATATACTTCTATTCCATCTGTTAAAACAGATACTGAATTTTGTGGAATATTTTCTTTTTCTTTCTGTATAATTATTTCTTCTGCATAGCATAATTTCTTTATAATTTTATCTGTTTCTTCTATCATTTTTTCATATTTATTAGTTACAAATATTAACTTTGATTTTTTTGAAGGATGAACATTCATATTAGTTCTTACATTTCTTATTCCTGTAACAATATCTTTTAATTTTTCGATTTGATCTTCTTCATTTTTGAAATTTAATTCTTCTTTATATTCTAGCCAATCAGAAACCATTATACTACCTGAAGTACTATATAATTTTGAATAAATTTCTTCTGTAATAAATGGCATAATTGGATGTAATAATTTTAAACTACCTATTAGTACTTTGTTTAAAGTATAAAGAGCTGCTTTTTTGCTATCATTTTCTTCATATAATCTAGGTTTAGCCATTTCTATATACCAATCACAAAATTCGTTCCAAATAAAATCATAAATCTTTTGTGTAGCTACTCCTAATTCAAAATTATCTAAATTTTGTGTTACTTCTTTAGCCATATTATTTAGTTTAGAAATTATCCATTTATCTTCTATTGATAGATTTTCCGTTTTTGCCTCTTCTGGCTCTCCCCATAATAATACAAATTTAGCAGCATTCCATATTTTATTTGCAAAATTAGAAGCTGATTCTAATTTTTCTGGCATATATCTTATATCATTTCCTGGTGAAATTCCTAATACCAAAGAAAATCTTAATGCATCTGTTCCATATTTATCTATTATTTCTATAGGATCTATTCCATTGCCTAAACTTTTAGACATTTTTCTACCTTGACTATCACGAACAATTCCATGTATAAACACATTTTCAAAAGGTATTTCTCCTGTGTGTTCTAAAGCAGAAAATATCATTCTAGCAACCCAGAAGAAAATAATATCATATCCAGTAACTAAAGTTGCTGTTGGATAAAAATATTTATAATCTTCAGTTTCTTCTGGCCAACCTAATGTTGAAAATGGCCATAATGCAGAACTAAACCATGTATCTAATGTATCTTTATCTTGATGAAGTTTATTAGAGCCACATTTACTACACTTTTCTGGCTTACTACTTCCTACCATAATATTTTTACATTCATCGCAATAGTATGCAGGAATTCTATGTCCCCACCATAATTGTCTAGAAATACACCAATCTTGTATATTTTCCATCCAATTATAATAAATCTTACTAAATCTTTCTGGAATAAATTTTATCTTTCCTTCTTTTACAACATCAATTGCAGGTTTTGCAAGTGGCTGCATTTTTACAAACCATTGCTCTGATATTTTTGGTTCTATTGTATGATGACATCTATAACATTTTCCAACATTATGTGTATAGTCCTCTATCTTTACTAATGCTCCTATTGCTTCTAATTTCTCTACGATTAATTTTCTAGCCTCATACATATCCATTCCTTTATATTCAGGAACTAAATCATTCATTCTCCAATTTTCGTCAAACACTTCTACTACTTCTAAATTATGTCTTAACCCTGATTCATAATCGTTAGGATCTGCTGCTGGAGTAAGCTTTACAGCTCCTGTACCAAATTCTTTTTCTACAAACTCATCTGCTACAATTGGAATTTCCTTATTCATAATAGGAAGTATTACTTTTTTTCCAATTAAATCCTTATATCTTTCATCACTTGGATGTACTGCTACACCTGTATCTCCTAACATTGTTTCTGGTCTTGTAGTAGCAACAATAACATATCTATCTTCATCTTTTACTTTATATCTTATATACCATAAATGAGTTGGCTCTTCTTCGAATTCTACTTCTGCATCAGAAATAGAAGTATTACAATTAGGACACCAGTTTATCATTCTTTTTCCTCTATATATTAAGCCTTTATTATATAAGTTTATAAATACCTTTTCAACAGCTTTTGATAAACCTTCGTCCATTGTAAATCTTTCTCTAGACCAATCAGATGAACAACCTAATTTTTTAATTTGATTTAAAATAGTTCCACCATATTCTTTTTTCCATTCCCATGCTCTTTCTAAAAACTTCTCTCTTCCTAACTCTTCTTTAGAAGTACCTTCTTCTTTTAATTTTTCTACTATTTTTACTTCTGTAGCTATAGCAGCATGGTCAGTTCCTGGAATCCATAAAGTATTAAATCCCTTCATTCTTTTATAACGAATTAATATATCTTGTAATGTTTCATCTAAAGCATGACCCGCATGTAATTTTCCTGTTATATTTGGTGGTGGAATAACTATAGTATATGGTTTTTTAGTTCTATCATCTGAAGGCTTAAAATACCCTTTTTCCTCCCAATTATTATAAATTCTTTCTTCAAATTCCTTTGGATTAAATTTGTCACTCAATTTTCCTTTTTCACACATAATTTTACTCCTTTCTTAATATCCACAAAAAACCTCACCCATATAAGGGCGAGGTTTAATTCTCACGGTACCACCTTAATTATATAATATTTATATTATATTTCTTAAAATCCTATTAACGCTGGAAAGGCGAATATACCTACTATTAATTCAATATATCAACTCCAAAGCTACCTTCAATTCAATTTACTATAAGAAGCTCTCAGCTAATAACTTCTATTCTCTTTATAGTAAAATTTAAATTTACTCCTCTTCTTCATCGTTTTTATTTATGTATAATATAATATCATAAAATCCTATAAAATTCAATACCTAAATTTATCCAAAAATACTACCCACAATTCATTATATTTTTATCCATTCATTATTTTTATTGTATAATATTTCATTATCTGATATTGTTTCTACCTTATCATATTTAGTTTTTAATTCTTCATAAATCTTTTTTCTAGTGTCATTATAATGACAAATTACAATCCATGGATATAAGTTTAATCCATTAAAATCTCTAATATTTACCTCATTATCATCAAAATACTTTACATGTTCAATACTTTTAGTAGCTATATGAGTTCCTGCACTAGCTCCCAAATAAGCAACACCATTATTTACATATTCTATAATATCTTTTTCAAAATCTGATTTATTTAAACAGTCCTTTAAAAGAAATGTATTTCCCCCACAAACATATATAAGATCTAAATTTAAGTTTCTATATTTTTCTGGTTCTTCATCATTGAAAAAATATATATTCTCTTCTTTGAATCCAATTGATATATAATCATCTAAATACTTCTTTTTCTTATATTCATATTTTCTTGCAATCGGAATAACTAACATTTTTATTCTATCAAAAGATTTATTAAGTACCTTTTTTATTTTACATAAACTTTCTATATTTTCAAAACCCGATGATGTTAAAATTATTTTCATGATATATTTGCTCCTCTATTATCTATTTATATTTTCTCAAAAAGAACGTATCTATACTACAAGATACGTTCTTTTGTTTAAATACTAATACTCTTTGTTTTCTTCTTGGTTTCCAGCTTCTAAGTCTTTCATGTTTAAATTTATTCTTCCTTGATTATCTATTTCAGATACTTTTACTGTTACCTCATCACCAACTGATAAAACATCTTCTACTTTTTCTACTCTTTTACTTGAAATTTTTGAAATATGCAATAATCCTTCTTTTCCTCCGCCTAAATCTATAAATGCTCCAAAAGGCATTATTTTTGTAACAACACCATCACATATTTCTCCTACTTCCACTTCTTTTGCAATATCTTTTATCATTTTTAATGCTTTCTTTCCACTTTCTGTATCAGTAGAATATACAAATACTTTTCCATCATCAGAAATATCTATTTTTACACCTGTTTCATCTATAATTTTGTTTATCATTTTTCCACCAGGTCCTATTACATCTCTTATTTTATCTACACTTATAGTTGTGGTCATTATTCTTGGTGCATATTTAGAAATTTCTTCTCTTGGTTTAGAGATTACTGGTAACATTACATTATCTAAAATATAATCTCTTGCAATTTTAGTTCTTTCAAATGCTTCTTTTATTATTTCATAAGTTAAACCATCATTTTTTATATCCACTTGAATAGCAGTAATACCTTCTTTTGTACCACCAACTTTAAAATCCATATCTCCAAAAAAGTCTTCTATTCCTTGAATATCTGTAAGCATTATATATTTGCTAGAATCATCTTTATCTGTTATTAATCCTGTAGATATTCCTGCAACAGGTCTTTTTATTGGAACTCCCGCATCCATTAAAGCTAAAGTGCTTCCACAAATACTTGCTTGTGATGTAGATCCATTTGAAGATAATACTTCTGATACAACTCTTATAGCGTATGGAAATTCATCTTCTGAAGGAATAACTGGTACTAGTGCTTTTTCTGCTAATGCTCCATGTCCTATTTCTCTTCTTCCTGGTCCACGTGATGGTCTAGCTTCTCCTACACTATATGATGGGAAATTATAATGATGCATATATCTTTTTGTTTCTTCCTCATCTAATCCGTCTAATACTTGTTCTTCACTTTTCATTCCTAATGTTGCAATAGACATAACTTGAGTCTGTCCTCTTGTAAATACTGCACTACCATGCACTCTTGGCAATAATCCAACTTCACAAGATAATGGTCTTAACTCATCTATTTTTCTACCATCTGGTCTTTTATGTTCTACTAATATCATTTCTCTTACACATTCTTTTTCCAAATCGTGTATAATTTCTGCAATTTCTTGTTTTCTTTCTTCTGCTACTTCTTCTCCATATTTTTCTATTATATAGTTTGTAATATCTTCTGATATTTTTTCAATATTTTCATCACGAACTTCTTTGTTTATAGCTTGTACATCATTGTACATTCTTTCTTTAAAGTTTTGTGATACTTCATTATATAGTTCTTTATCAACAGCATAAGATTTATATTCAAATTTTGGTTTACCTATTTCTGCTTTTATATCGGAAATAAAATTACATATCTTTTTAATTTCTTTATGTGCTTCTTCTATTGCTTTTAGCATTATATCATTTGGTATTTCATCAGCACCAGCTTCTATCATAGTTATTTTTTCCATTGTTCCTGCTACTGTTAAAGTTAATCTACTTTTTTCTCTTTGTTTTAGTGTAGGATTTATAACTATTTGGTTATCAATATATCCCACATTTACAGCAGCTGTTGGTCCTCCAAAAGGTATATCAGATATAGATAATGCTGCTGAAGCTCCTATCATTGCACATACTTCTGGACTATTGTCTTGTTCTACTGATAATACAGTTGCAACAACACAAACATCATTTCTAAAATCTTTAGGAAATAATGGTCTAATAGGTCTATCTATAGCTCTTGATGTTAATATAGCCTTATCTGCTGGCTTTCCTTCTCTTTTTATAAATCCTCCTGGAATTTTTCCTACTGCATATAATTTTTCTTCATAATCTACTGATAAAGGAAAAAAATCAATTCCTTCCTTTGGTTCTTTAGCTGCTGTTACATTTACCATAACAACAGTATCACCATATCTTACCATTACACTACCATTTGCAAGTTCAGCTATTTTACCTGTTTCTATAACAAATTTTCTACCTGCAAGTTCTGTTTCATAAGTTTTAAACATATTTCCTCCTCTTGTCCTATTTGGACTTATATAATTTATTTAAAACAATACTTTTTAATTAGTGTAACCTCTACAATATATTATTATATATAATACATTGTACAAGCTACTTTCTAATTATAAAAGCATTGTTATTAAACTTTTTTATTTACAAAAAGGACGTTAAGCATTTTTTGCAAAACGTCCAAAATGTAATTATTTTCTTAAATTTAATTTTTCAACGATGTCTCTATATCTTTGAACATCTTTTTTTGCTAAATAGTTAAGTAAGCTTCTTCTTGAACCAACCATTTTTAAAAGTCCTCTTCTTGAATGATTATCTTTTTTATGAACTTTTAAATGTTCTGTTAATTCATTAATTCTTTCTGTTAAAAGAGCTATTTGAACTTCTGGAGAACCAGTATCTTTTTCATCTCTTTTATATGTTTGAATTATTTCTTGCTTTCTTTCTTTTGTCATTTTAGCACCTCCTATTTTTATTTATTTGCCTTAAACTGAGTTTTAGTGGAGTTTTAATTCTAAAACTAAGTAAAAGGTATTTTCGTTTTGCCTTATATATATTACCATATTTTTGCCAAAAATGCAAGTATTAATTTATATACAATTTTGGGCTTGTATTTTATAAATTTTGTAAATTTTTATAAGTTTATTTTCTTCTTATTTTATATATGATATAATAAGTTAAAAAATTGAAAGGTTAGTTTATGAGTAGTTTTATTTTGAAAATATTTGCTATTATTTCTATGTTTTTTGACCATTGCGGATATGTTTTATTTAAAGCAGTTTCTCCTTTTAACTATATTGGCAGAATTGCTTTTCCTATTTTTGCTTTTCAAATTACAGAAGGTTATATTCATACTAGTAATTTTAAAAAATATTGTATTAGATTATTTGTTTTTGCTTTAATTTCTCAAATACCATATTCGCTATTTTTATCACAATTTTCTAATAATTTTTATGTACTTAATATATTCTTTACACTTTTATTTGGACTAATTTGTATTTATGTATATGATATTATAAATAAAAGTAATATTTTTTCAAATATTAAAACTGGTAATAGTTTAAGAAAATGTTTAGGAATTTGTTTAGCTACAACAATTGGTATTTTAGGAAATATAGCAAATGTTGATTATGGATTTTGGGGTATAGCTGTTATTTTTATATTTCATTTATTTAAAAATGACAAAATAGCTATGGTCATTTCATTTATAACAGCTTGTATTATTAAATATGGAATAGAAATAATAAAATGTGGATTTAATATTAATTATATTTTTTTATGTGTTTTTACAATGTTATCTATTGTATTTATATTGTTATATAATAAAAAACAAGGTAAGAAAGCTAAATATTTATTTTATGCTTTTTACCCTGCACATTTGTTAATTTTTTATTTTTTATTTAATATTATTTAATACTAAATTCTACTGTAATATAATCTTGTTCAAATTCTTTTACTAGCATATATCTTCCGTTTTCTAATTCTCCAAAATCTTTTAACCAATCAATATCAAATTCTATCTCATGAATATTCGGATCAATCATTTGTGCAGGTTCACTAATTATGGCATCTGGATCAATTGGTTCAACTAATTTCCATTCACTTCCTTCCATTTTATAAATTAAATACCATTCATCATAATTATATGGAATTTCATTTTCATCATGTACAATAACAGTTGCTCCATTCTTTGTTAATGTTCCCTCTTTAATTGTCATCTTCACCTTATCTTTACTTCTTTCAATTTCAGGTATATCGATTTCATAATTTAAATCTTCTGTACTAACAGTACTATTTAAATTAGGTGGAAGTTCATTTGCAGCATTTCTTCTCCAATACATAATAAAAATTATTAATAAAATTATTACACATATAATTATACAACATATTAAAATTTTTTTCTTCATACTCACCCTCATTTAATTTTTATTTATGAAAATATTTTATTGATTACTTTATTATAAAATACATCTTTTCATTAAATAATGCAAGTAATTTTTACAAATATGTTAAATTGTTTATGTTTTTTAATATTATTTAATTCTGCTATTTTAAAAAGTGCCAAATATTTTTTATTTGGCACTATTTTTGTATAGCATAATTTATTCCTCTTGCTACTACACTAGACATATTTTCTATTAACTCATCAATTTCTTTTGGAGTTACTATAAAATTGTAGTCCTGTGGTGCAAGGACTTCTTTTATCATTTCGTATTTATCTTCGTCTTGTAATTTATTTAAAAAATCATTTGATTGTGCTTCTTCTTGTACTTTTTGAATAAATAAATCTAAACTGTCTGCTGCAATTGTTGCAGCTTCTACGCATGTAGGGACTCCCATTGCGATAACAGGTATTCCTAAAGTATTAATTGTTAACTCCTTTCTTGCATTACCTACTCCTGCTCCTGGTACAATCCCTGTATCCGCAATTTGTATAGTACTACTTATTCTTGCTATACTCCTTGAAGCTAATGCATCTATAACAATTATTAACTTAGGTTTTATATTATCCACTATTCCTTTTAGTATTTCTAAAGTTTCTATTCCAGTAGTTCCTAACACTCCTGGAGACACAGCACTTACTGCTCTTGTTCCTTGTTCTAATACATTAGGCATGTATTCTAAAATATGTCTTGTTATATCTATATCTTGTGCAACTCTAGGTCCTAATGCATCTGGTGTAACATATAAATTTCCTAATCCAACAACAAGTATTGGATCTTCTGGAGATACTAAATTATTTATAATATCTTTTAATTCTTTTGTTACTACTTCTGATGCTTTTTGTATTTCGTCTTCACCTGCAATTTTTAAGTCTTTTATATCTATAGTTATATAGTTTCCCTTTTTCTTTCCTATCGCATTTTCTCCATTCTCATTTAATATTTTTACTTTAGATACTATTATATCCTCTCCTATTTTTTCTTCTGTAGTTTCAATACCATCAACTTCTTTTTCAATATTATTTGCCTTTTTGTATAAATCTCTTCTTTCTAAGGCTAGATCGGTTCTAAAATTATACATTTTTTCCTCCCATTTATATATTTAATATTCCCTTTTTTTGCGAAATTTATACCAAAAGAAAAAAGCAGATTTTCTCTGCCTTTTTTTTCTAACAAATATATACATTTTACTGATAGTAAAAATTTAAAATAAGTATCTTCTTTTACTCAATATTATTTAGAACAGTATCTGCAAAGTATTGATTCTAAACCTATATTTAAATCAATTAATCCTATTTTATAATTTGAATCTAGGTTAATTAATTCTTCTAATATTTTTCTTAACTCTTCTTTAGAAAAATATTTTGCTTGTGTTTTATATTTTGTTGTTAAAAATAATTGATTTGGTTTTAAATTCATACTTTCTGCTAAATTTTTATTATATTGCTCTGCAATTTTTACAATATATAATTTTTTAAAATGATTATATAAAGTTATTAAAATTTTTTGTATTGGCTCCTTTTCCTGTATTAATCCTTTTAATACATCTAATGCAGCTTGTATATCCTTTTTACCCAAATTATCTGTTAAATCAAATATTATAGCTTGTGTTTGTTTTATACAAAGTTTGTCTACATCTTCTTTTTTTATATTTCCATTTTCTCCAGCATATTCTATTAATTTTCTTATTTCATTTATTAATTCTTGCATATTAGTACCACATACTTCAATAAAATATTTAGCTACATTATCGTCAATATTTACTTTATATGCACTACATATTTTTTTTATATTCGTTATTAATTGTGGTAATTTTAATAATTCAAACTCTGCTATTTCTCCACATTCTTCTATAGTTTTATATAAGCTATTTTTTTCTACTTCTTGCTCAACAAAAATAAGCTCTACATATTCATTTATAAAATTAATATTTTCTTTTATATACTTAGATATTTTTTGAGATAATGAATTTTCACTATTTTTCTTTTCTTTTGCTGTCTTTTTTTCTTTTTTAAATAATCCTGAAAATTTAGTTATTATCATTTTCTTTTCAAATCCAAAAGATGGTGTTTCTATATCTGAAATTATATTTTGAATATTAGTTTCATCTAATTGCACATAATTTATTCCTTTTATAATTTCTCCAAAATCTTTCTTTATTTTTTTTAATTTTGTTTCTAACAGATATGTTTCTTCTCCAAATAGTAATTTTACTCCCATAATACTCCTTTATATATTTACAATTTTTCTGCAAATTTTGCAGAATGAGCATGACATATTGCAGCAGCCATACTATCTGTAGTATCATCTAATTTTGGTAGCTTCTCAACTTTCAAAATTGTCTTAACCATTTTTTGCACTTGTATTTTATCAGCTCTTCCATATCCTACAACGGCCTGTTTAATTTGAAGAGGAGTATACTCATAAGTATCTACTCCTTTCCTTCTTCCTACTACCAATATTACACCTCTTGCTTGTGCAACATTAATAGCCGTTTTTGCATTATTATTAAAGAATAATTCTTCTACAGATATAGCATCTGGCCTATAGTCATCAATTATATTTTCTAATTCATTATTAAGTTTAAATAATCTATCTGGAAATGATTCTCCTGCATTAGTAAGCACTGCTCCAGAAGTTATTAATTTAAATTTATTTCCAATGTAATCTATAATACTGTATCCAGTAATGGCAAAACCTGGATCAATTCCTAAAATTCTAATTTTTCTCATTCCCTTCTCTTTTGCTTTTAATCAATTATTTCATATTTTTATGTTTCAAAATAACTCTAAATACTTCTGCTACACTCCATGCTTGTGCTATAGCTCCTTTAGCCAAATACGGTTTTGTAGAATCATATAATTCACTTATACTACCTACTGTAGAATTTTCATACATTTCTTTCATGAATGTATGTTCTAAATCCTCTACAAATTTATTATATTCTTCTTCCATTTTTTGTTTTTCTTTTTTATTTTTTTCTGCTTCTATTATATTTTTGTAAGAATCTGAATACATTCCTAATAGCCACGGCCATGTTATACCTTGATGATAGCTCATATCTCTTTTTACATTGTCACCTTCATATACATCTCTATAACATGGTTCACCTTTTGCTAAAGTTTTTAATCCATAAGGTGTAAGTAATTTTTTAGTTACTGTATTAAATATTTCCTTTGCTATTTCACTACCAGGGTCAATTACTTGATATGATAATGATAATGCTAATAATTGATTAGGTCTTATTTTTCCATCTCCTAAAACATCATAAAGACTTTTTCTTTTCTTATTATAAAATTTTTCATTAAAGCTAGTTTTACATTTTTTAGCCATTGCAGAGTATTTTTTGCTTAATTCTTTATCATTATATAATTTTGTAAATTCCTCCATTATTTTTAAAGCATTATACCATAATGCATTTATTTCAACAGCCTTTCCATTTCTTGGTGTAACAGCTAAAGCTCCAATTTTTGCATCCATCCATGTATTTTGTGTATCTGGAGTTCCAGCTGATAATAAACCATCTTTATCTAAGAAAATATTATTATTATCTAAATTAATTCCTAATGTATAGGATTCTAATATTTTTATTAAAATATCATATAAATCTTTTTTAAAAAATTCGTAGTCTTGTGTATAATCTAAATATTTTTTTACTTGTTCAAATAATAACAATGAACTATCTACACTATTATATAATGGTCTTCCATCATATCCAGAATATCCATTAGGTACTAAACCAAATTTTATATCTCTTATACATGTAAGTAAAACTTCTTTTGCAATTTTAAATCTTCTTGGAATTAATAATATGCCTTCAAAAGAAATTAATGTATCTCTTCCCCAATCTAAAAACCAAGGATAACCCGCAATTATTGTATACAATGCAAACGAAGGTCTATAAACAACAAAATTATCTGATGCTATAATATAATTTTTTATCATTTCTTTATAAACTGGATTTTGTGAATTTTTATTTTTCTCATCTAATAAATATGAATCATAAATAAGACCAGTAATTCTTATAATTTCTTTATTAATCAAATTTCTTGCATCAATTTCTTCTATATTACTTTCTAATGAGCACACAAAAGTAATATATTTTTCTTCATTTGGTTCTAACTCAATCTCATATCTGCCAGGAACAACTAAATTTTCTTCAGCTCCTAAGCCTCTTTTTTCTTCTTCTATATAATACATATTTCTAAAAATATCATGGTCATGCTCAATATATTTTCCTTCTGTCATATTCATATATATTGGTATATTTGAATGATCATTTACTACAATTTTCACTTTATTTTCAGTAATCTCTTGTTTTAAATTAAAATCAAAATCTTTTGTAGTACTATGAAAATCTCTAAAGTTTATAATTGGAGCAACAGTAAATTTATTTTTATGTTCATCATTTTTTATTGTATATAAAACTGAAACAGTATTTTTGCCATGTTCCATACAAATAAATTTTTTTATTTCAACATTTCCTATTTTATAAGTAAATATTGGTATATATTCTTTTTCAAATTTCACTAAATTTTTATACCCATCAGATACATAATTTTTACATATATTTGTAAATAATCCATAAGATTTTCCATCTATTTCTATGCTTTCATCTAGCTTAGATAATATTAAATTTCTACTTCCTGGTGGGTTTAATGGTGCTACTAATAATCCATGATATTTTCTAGTATTTACTCCTAATATTGTTGAACTAGCATATCCACCTAATCCATTTGTTATTATCCACTCTTGTTTTAATCCCTCTTCTATATTAAGTTTCTCTTTTTCATATTTCATTAGTAAACCCCCATTTTATTTTTTATTTTTCTTCTTTTTGTTTTTTTGTTTATTTTTCTTTTTTATTTCTTCTTTTTTTTCTTCTTCATTGACTTTTTCTTCATAAATTCCAGCTTTTACTTTCATTTTTAAATCTGATTCTTGAATTGATTTAATTCTATCTTGATATTTTTTAGAGAATTTACTTTTCCCTATTTCATTGTTTCTATTCTTATGTTTTGTTTTCTTTTTTCCTTCTTCCTTTAAATTTTTCTTTGCTTGATTTAGTCTATCATTTAATAAAATATATTTTGTATCATTTTGCATATCTTTAAATTTTAAATCATCACATATTAACTGAATTATAGAAGCTGCTATCGCTTCTGGATTATGCCTTATAAACTCTCCATCTACATAAGAAAGCTCTCTTTGCATTAAATTTACTCCTTCTGCTTTAGCCTTTGGTGCATCTATATCAACAAGTTCTTGTCCTTGCATATTGTATTTTCTTATATACTCAGGTATCAATTCTCCTGTATCATAAATACAATATTCTATTACTCCTTTACCTACATGTTCATTAATTGCTTTTATATGATCTGATAATGTATAATTATCTGTCTGTCCTTGTTCTGTCATAATATTACTTACATAAATTTTAAAGGCTTTACTCTCTTTTATAGCTTTTGCTACACCTTTTACTAACAAATTAGGTATAACATTTGTATATAAACTTCCTGGTCCAATAACTATAGCATCAGCTTCCTCTATTGCTTCTATTACTCCTGGTGCTGGTTTACAAGTAGTAGGTTTTATATAAATTCTATTTATTTTACTTACTTTGTCATTAACAAGATCCGGAATTTTACTTTTACTTTCTATTACTGTTCCATCCTCTAATTCTGCACAAATTGTTATAGGCTCTAATGTTACTGGCAATACTCTACCTGTTATATTTAATACTTTCTGTACATTTTTTATTGATTCTGCAAAATCTCCATAAATTTCATGCATTCCTAATAAATATAAATCTCCAAAACATAGTCCTTTTAATTGTGTAGCAGAATAATTTAAATTAATCAACTTACCCATTATTTCTTCATCTTCTGAAAGTGCAACAATACTTTGTTTTATATCATCTAAAATTTTACTTTCAGCTATTACATTTGAATTATCTTGCTCTTCACCATAATCAGATACTGTTACAATTGCTGTTATATTGTCAGTATACTTTTTTAATCCTTTTAAAACAGAATTAAGACCTGCTCCTCCGCCTATTGCAACTATTTTTGGTCCTTGATCATATATTTTTTTATTAAATATTAAAGACTTTACATTTTTAGTGTTCTTGTCTATCCTTTCATCTGTTTCTTCAACTAATATTTCTAACGTTCTTTTTTGAATGGAAATTATTCCCCAAACTACTAATACAAAACCAACAACAAATATTAATATTATTTTACCCAAATCTGAAAATTCTTGTTTATCACTAACTAATATTTCTGCCATGCCATAACAAGTAAGTAAAATACCTAATATTATTATTAATATCCATCTTTTTATTTTTGTACTTGATTTAAACCATCTAAAAAAGCCTTTCATTTTTTCACATTCCTCTCTTTTTAGTCTCCAATAATTTCTACTTCTAATTCTATATCTTTATTAAATTTTTCTTTCACTTTCCTCTTTACATAATCAGTTAGTTCTATAACATCTTTTGCTGTAGCATTTCCTTTATTTACAATAAAACCTGCATGTATGCTAGAAACTTGTGCTTCCCCTATACTATAGCCTTTTAATCCACATTCATCAATTAATTTTGCTGTAATAAACTCTTTTCCTCTTTTAAAAGTACTTCCTGCACTTGGCATTGATAATGGTTGTTTTTGTTTTCTTATAGACAAAAGTTCTTGCATTTTTTCCATTATTTTCTCTTTATCTTGCTTATATAATTTTAATGTTGCTCCTAATATTACATATTTATTTTTAAAAAACAAACTATGCCTATATGAAAATTCACATTCTGAATTATTTATTTCTTTAATATTTCCATTATAATCCATGTATTTAACATTAACTACTATATCTTTAAATTCATTTTCATTTGCTCCGGCATTCATTTTTATTGCTCCACCAATTGTTCCTGGAATACCTGCAGCAAACTCAAATCCTCCTAAACCACATTTTTGTAATTTAGCTGCTAATTCTCCATTTTTAACACCAGCTTCTACACTTACTAAAGCATAATCATTTATATATTCCATATTTACTTTTTGCAAATTTATTTTTAATACAATGCCTCTTATTCCTTCATCTTTTATTAAAATATTGCTTCCATTACCTATAATATTAAAAGTTATATTATGTTTATGTATAATATCCATAATATATTTTAATTCTTCTAAATCATTAACTATTATAAATATATCTGCCTTACCACCTATTTTAAAAGTGGTGTGTTTGCTCATTGGTTCATCTTTTTTTATAATGCTTACTTTTAATCTTTCGCTTAGTATTTTAAATATATCTTCTTTATTCAAACAATCACCTCTAAGATATAGTATTCAACTTTTAACTTTTTTTGCCAATATAATAATTCTTTTTTCCTCTTTTAATAACAATATAAGAATTATCTATAAACATATTATCTTCTATAGTTTTTTCAATATCATCTACTTTTTCTCCATTTATAGATATTGCTCCTCCTGTAACAAATTCTCTTGCTTCTCTCTTGCTTTTTGCTATCTCCATATCAATTAATATATCTATAATATTAGAATTAGTCTTTACATTTTTTATATTTTCATTTTCAAATAAATCTTCTATATCATTTTTATTTAAATCTTGAAATTTATTATTAAATAAATGTTCTGCTAAATCTACTGCTTTTTCATACTCATCTTTACCATGTAAAAATGTAATAATTTCTCTAGCTAATGCTCTATGTGCTTCCCTTAATTCTGGATGTTCTTTGTTTTTTATTTCTAATTCTTCTATTTCTTCTTTTGATAAAAATGTATAAATTTTTAAATAATCAATTACCATAGAATCTTCTACATTTAAAAAGAATTGGTAAAGTTTATAACTTGAAGTTTTTTCTTTATCTAACCAAAGGGCATTTCCTTCACTTTTTCCAAATTTTTTACCTTGTGAATCTGTTACTAATGGCATTGTAAATCCATAAACTTCATCTCCTGTAGATTTTCTTATTAAATCAATCCCAGCTGTAATATTTCCCCATTGATCTGAACCAGCACATTGTAAATCTACATTTTTATGTTCATGCAAATATTTAAAATCCATTGCTTGTAATATCATATAAGAAAACTCTGTATATGTTATTCCGCTTTCCAATCTTCTTCTAATTATATCTTTATCTAGCATATAGTTTACATTAAAATATTTACCATAATCTCTTAAAAAGTCTAATACATTAATTTCTTTTGCCCAATCATAATTATTAACAACTTCAAAACCAAATATTTTTTCAACTTGTTTTTTTAGTCCTTCAAAATTTTTCATAACTTGTTCTTTAGAAATCATTGCTCTTTCAGTAGTAGGTCTAGGGTCTCCTATCATTCCTGTTCCTCCACCTACTAATAAAATTGGGTTGTGTCCTGCATCTTTTAATCTCTTAGAAATTAAAAAGCTTGATAAATGCCCAACATGTAAGCTCTCTGCTGTTGGATCTGTCCCAATATAAAATGTCATTCCACCTTTATTTAGTTTTTCTTCTAATTTTGGGCTAGATATATCTTTTATTAACCCTCTCCATTTTAGTTCTTCAAATAATGTCATTTATATTTCCTCCTAACAAATTTGTGGCTTTTATATACAATTTTCTTAATTTTCACATATAAATTTTATCATTTTTGCATTTATATTACAAGTTAAAAATAAAATAATTTTATAGGGTGATCATATCACAGAATATTCATAATATATTATTAAAGGTATTGCAAAAATAATGTAGAATAATGTATAATATAGGTATATTATTTATAAATAAGGGGGAAATTTTATGTTTTGTAAACAATGTGGAAAACCAATAGATGATGGTCAAGATTTATGTGAAGATTGCAAAGTTACAAATAACAATCAAAATACTAATAATAATCAACAATATTCACAACCACAAAATAATAACGTAAATTATAATAATCAAAACAATTACAATTCTAACAATAATAATTCTAATAGTAAATCAAAAATTGCTGCTGGTCTATTAGGAATATTCTTAGGAGCATTCGGTGTACATAATTTTTATTTAGGATACACTGGTAAAGCAGTTGCACAATTATTAATTTCTATTTTAAGTTGTGGATTTTTAGCTTTTGCTTCTAGTCTTTGGGGATTAATTGAAGGAATTTTAATTCTTACAGGAAGCATAAATACTGATGCTCAAGGAAATCCTTTAAGAGATTAGTTATTGGAGAAATTATGAGTAGATTAAAGAATTTTTTTATATTATTTATTTTAACTTTATTTCTACTAATTGTAAAATTAATGCCAGTATCTTGTATTTTTTACACAGTTACTGGCATTTATTGTCCTGCTTGTGGAATGACTAGAGCTTTTAATAGTATTTTTAAACTAGATTTTATTTCTGCCCTATCATATAATATTTTATCAATTCTTTTATTTATTTTTATAGTCATATCATTTATAATGTTAATTATTGATTTACTAAAAAATAAATTTGAATACATTCCAAATGTACTCAAATTTTTATCTAAACACTATATCTCAATTTTAATATTATTATTTATAAGTTTTTTATTTAATAATTTAAATTTGTTTTTATAAAAAGTATAATAAAATTATAGTTGCTAATAAAGTAGTACCATCTGGCTTAATATCCATAAAAAACTCTTCTTCTTTTGCATTTTTTATATCTTTATTATCTACTACACTAACTTTATAATGGTCAACATTTTCAAAGTTAAATGTTACACTGTAATCTTTTTTTTCATTTTTTTCAAAATCTTCAAGCTTTATATATTTTGTTCCTACATTTGTATCATTCTTTGTATAAAAATCAAATTTTAAACTCTTATCTTTTAGATTTTTATTTCCACTTATTACTGTTCCATTTAAAAATCCATTAACATAAGTTGTTTGTGCTTCTTCAACGGTTACTCCTACAGAATCAGTAATTATAGATTGTCCTTGTATATTTTTATACAAAGCCT
>CAUWNG010000022.1:0-44750 GCA_963560005.1 uncultured Clostridia bacterium | reverse complement strand
AATCTTACAATAGACGTTAGTTTTACAAACTTTATTTTACTTTTACAATTTACCATTTCTCATATCCTGGTTTCTTTAATAACTTAAACATATTAGTTTTATACTTTTCTACTCCTGGTTGATTAAAAGGATTTATTCCTAAAATTTTTCCGGACATTGCACAAGCTAATTCAAAAAAGTATATCAAATGGCCTATTGCAAATTCATTTAATTCGTCTATATTTAATACTATATTTGGAACTCCTCCATCTAAGTGAGCTACAATTGTACCTTCCATAGCTTTTTTATTTATATAATCTAATCCTTTTCCTTCTAAATAATTTAATTCATCTAAATTATCCTCATCTTGATTTATTTTAATATCTGTTTGCGATTTTTTTATATTTATAACAGTTTCAAATAAGTTTCTTCTTCCTTCTTGAATATATTGTCCTAAAGAGTGTAAATCTGTAGTAAATTCAGCTCCTGTTGGAAATATTCCTTTTTCCTCTTTCCCTTCACTTTCTCCAAATAATTGTTTCCACCATTCTATTAAGTAATGTAGTTTTGGCTCATAAGTAACTAATAATTCTGTGTTTTTTTCATTTTTATATAAAATATTTCTTACAACTGCATATTTATAACAATCATTGTATTTTACATTTTTATCTGAATACTTATCCTGTGCCAGCTTAGCTCCTTGCATTAATTGATCTATATTTATTCCTGCTGTAGCAATTGGTAATAATCCTACTGCAGTTAATACAGAATATCTTCCGCCTATATTATCAGGTATAACAAAAGTTGTATACTTTTCTTCTTTGGCTATTTGTTTTAGTGCACCATTTTTTTTGTCTGTCGTAACATATATTCTTTTTGCTGCTTCTTTTATTCCATATTTATTTTCTAATAATTCTCTAAATATTCTAAAAGCTATAGCTGGTTCTGTTGTTGTTCCAGACTTTGAAATGACATTTATTGACAAATCCCTATTTCCTATTAAATTTATTAAGTCATTTATGTAATTTGGACTTAAATTATTACCCACATAAAGTATTTGTGGCATTTTTCTTTGTTCTTTATTTAATAAGTTGTAAAATGTATTAGTTAATGATTCTATGACTGCTCTAGCTCCTAAATATGATCCCCCAATCCCTATAACTAATAATATATCTGAATCTTGTTGAATCTTTTTAGCTACTTTCTTTATCTTTTCAAATTCTTTTATATCGTAATTACTTGGCAAATCTAACCATCCTAAAAATGCTTTTTTATCACTTGATTTTTCATGTATTTCATCATGTATATTTTTTACAATATCAGCATATTCCATTATATTTTTTTCTAATACTTTTGTATGTTTTAAATCCAATTTAATGTTTACCATCCTTATCTCTTCCTTTCTTCTTTAGATATATTAGTTTATCTTCTTTCGTCTATAGAAATTTTATAACAATTGTTGCTATTATTCAATACCTTATACAAATTTTATTTTAATGCTTCATCAATTACTTTAGATAAATATTTCATACTTACTAAACATTGTTCTAAAGTATTACCCGTTGCTCCTACTTCTATAATCGCTGCTCCTTTGGCAACATGCTGATTATATCCAGAATATCTTAATATTATTGGTTTAAATAATCCTGGATACAATTCATTTGCCTTCTTTTGTATTTTAACAGCAAATTTTAAATTTTTTTGCCATTCTTCGTGTTTTATGGTGCTTCCATTTCCTCCTATTACAAACATTAGTTGTGCAGCATACTCATCTCCAATCTTTACAGTTGGAGCATAAGTATTATCCCCAATAGCATCTCTATGTAAATCTAATACAATATCAGTATTTTTATTTTTCTCTAGCAACTTTGTAACTGTTTTTAATGAATTACTATATGAACCATTATATGAAGGATAATCATGATAACTTTCATCATGTATAATTTTATATCCATATTGTTTAAGATATTTTTCTAATTCTCTTCCTACTCTAACTACAGAATAATTTTTATCTGTAGTCCTAAAATTTCCAGTTGGTTTGTATTTATATTTTTCACTTGAAGTATAACTTTCACATGTATGTGTATGAAAAATTAAAATATTTTTAGTATTTAAAGTTATATTTGGACGCAATATCTCCTTTGTTAATTTATAATTTGTTTCATTTCTTATTTTTACGCCTTCATATTCAGTTGAGTATTTGCTAGGTACATTCGATTCTACTATTTCTGTTTTTAAATCTGTTTTTATTTCTTCTACTTTTCCATCTTCTTTATTTTGCTTTTCATTTTCCACCTGCGTATTTTGCTTATATTCTTCGTTTTTTTGTACATTACTCAAAATTGCCAATTCGTAATTTATTGGAATTTTATACGCTTCAATTTTTTTCTCTCTTTCAGTATTATTTATATTTTTTACTGCTGGAATTACCTCATTTATACAATTAATTAATGATAAATTTTTCAAATTAACTATTTGATTTTTATTAGAGTTTTTTTTAGCAGAAAAATATCTAGTAAGTCCAACTATAATTGCTACTACTATAGTAAGTTTTACTAGATATTTTATTATATCTTTTAAATTTATTACAGCCATATTTATCATATTATCTTTTCCCCTTTGTCCCAATCGTCTTATAAATAAATATATGCTGTATCATTTTATTTTATGCTTAAAATTATATCTTTAACATCCAACGCAATATCTTTTTCCTCTCCTGTATCCATTTTCTTAATTGTTATTTTGTTAGATTTTACTTCTTCATCTCCAATTGTTATGCAATATCTTGCATTTTGCTTATTAGCATATTTAAATTGAGCTTTCAAACTTTTTCCAGTTACATCTTTTTCTACATAAATGTTCTCTTTTCTCAAATCTTCAACTAATTTTGTAGCTAATATATTAGCTTCATCTCCAATATATGCAATGTATAAATCCATTTCTTTTTCTGGTATTGTATTTGAATTATATTTTTCATATATTTCTACTAATCTTTCTACTCCCATTGCAAACCCTATTGCTGGAGTTGATTGCCCATCTAATTCTTCAACTAATCCATCATATCTTCCGCCTGCTAAAACTGTATATCCTTCATCCTTAGATACAAATTCAAAAACAGTTTTTGTATAGTAATCTAATCCTCTTACAATTCCTGGCTCAACATTATATTTTATATTTAGCTTATTCAACATATTTTTTACATTTTCAAAATGTGTACTACATTCTTCACATAAATAATCTAATATTATAGGAGCATTTAAATTTAATTCTTTACATCTTTTTTCTTTACAATCCAATATTCTTAATGGATTTTTTTCAAATCTTGTTTTACATGTTTCACAATATTCTTCTAAATTTGGTTTTATATATTCTTTTAATGCCTCTTGATATTTTTTTCTACATTCTGGGCACCCAATACTATTAATTTCTAATTTTATACCTGGAATATTTAATACTTCGAATATTCTATTAGCCATTAATATAGTTTCTACATCGGACATATATGAGTTAGTTCCTATTACCTCTGCTCCAATTTGGTGAAATTCTCTTAATCTTCCTTTTTGTACATTTTCATATCTGTACATTGCCATATTATACCATAATTTCACAGGTGATGGTAGACTTGCCATTCCATTTTCAATATATGCTCTAACAACTCCTGCAGTACCTTCTGGTCTTAATGTTACACTTCTTCCACCTTTATCATTAAATGTATACATTTCTTTTTGTACAACATCTGTTGTTTCTCCTACTCCGCGTTGGAATAGCTCTGTATTTTCAAATACAGGTACTCTTATTTCTTTAAATCCATAATTTTGAAATAAATCTTTTATTTTATTTTCAATATATTGCCATTTATATGATTCTTGTGGCAATATATCTCTCGTTCCTTTTGGTTTTTGTATCATAAATATCACTCCTAATCTTCTTTTCCTTTTAAATTATAATAAATTGGTTTTTCTTCTTTTATCATAGTTGTCTTTCCATGCCCTGGATATACTATTGTTTCTTCTGGTAAAACTAAAAGTTTATTTGAAATCGAATTAATAATATCTTCAAAATTACTTGTTAATAAATCAGTTCTTCCCCAAGTACCTCTAAATAATGTATCTCCTGAAAATAATAATTTTTCTTTTTCGCAATATAAAGAACTACCTCCTGCAGTATGTCCTGGTGTATGTATAACTTTAAATTCTATATTTCCTAAATGAATTACATCTCCATCATCTACTCTAGAATCCGCTTCTACATTAATTTCACCTAATCCTATATATTCTGTTAAACTAATATTTTTATTATGTAGACCTTCTGCATCTAATCTATGTATTAATATATTTCCACCTTTTTTCTCTTTTACTTCTTTAATTGCACCTATATGGTCTCCATGACAATGGGTTAAATATATATACTTAACTTTAGCACATATAACTTCTAGCATTTCAATTATTTTATTTGCTTCTCCCCCTGGATCTATTACCATGGTTTCCTTTGTATTTTCATCTTGAACTATATAACAATTAGTAGGTTCTCCAAATCCAGATTTTACTTTTAGTATTTTTAATATCATTATTTCCTCCTTAGTTATTTTTTTCTTTTTACTTCATATACACTATCAATTTTTCTTAATTGCTTTAATATTTTATTCAATTCTTCTGTATTTTCCACTTCAACTGTAATTTCAGTTAATGCTATTTTTTCCTTTGTAGCCCTTGAAGTTACAGCCATTAACTTACATTTTGTAGTTTCAACTCCAGCTATAATATCTGCTAATAAACCGCTTCTATCATTTGCTAATATTTCTATATCTACACTATATGTAGCCTTTTTATCAGAATACCAATATACATCTATCATTCTATTTTCTTCTGACAATAAATTTTTTACATTAGTACAGTCTTTTCTATGTACTGATACTCCTCTACCTTTTGTTATATAACCAACTATTTCATCTCCTGGTACAGGGTTACAACACTTTGATAATTTTACTAAACAATTATCTATACCTTTTACTATAATTCCAGCTTTTGATGGTTTAGTTCTTATTGCTTTTTCTTTTGATAATTCTTGTAATTTTTCTTCTAAGTTTTCTTCTTTATGCTCTTTTCTATATTCTTCCAACATTCTAGCTACAATTTTTCCTGCAGAAATTCCACCAAATCCAACACTTGCATACATGTCATCCATATTATTATATTTATACCTGTCTAGCGCTGCTTGTACATAGTTTGGAAATAAATCAGCATGTAACATACCTATTTTTTTAATTTCTTTTTCTATAAGTTCTTTTCCTTTTTCTATGTTTTCTTCTCTTTCATTTTTCTTAAACCATGCTAATATTTTATTCTTAGCAGTTGAACTCTTTATAAACTTTAGCCAATCTCTACTTGGTCCTTTTGAATTTTCTGATGTTATAATATCAACTATATCTCCATTTTTTATTTGTGTTACTATTGGCATCATTTTACTATTTATTTTACAACCCGTCATCTGGTTACCTATTTCCGCATGTATATAATATGCAAAATCTATAGCTGTACTTCCTTTTGGTAACGAAATAATTTTTCCCTTTGGAGTAAATACATAAACTTCATCTTCAAATAACTCTCTTTTTAAAGTATTTAAAAATTCATCTGGATCCTGCATTTCCCTTTGCCACTCTAAAGTTTCTCTAAGCCATGATAACTTATCTTCTTCTACTTTTATATTAGCTTTCTTGTTGCCTTTTAAACTTGCTTCTTTATATGCCCAATGTGCTGCTATACCATATTCTGCTATTCTATGCATATCCCATGTACGTATTTGAACTTCAAAAGGAGTTCCTTTTGGTCCTATAAGAGTTGTATGTAATGACTGATACATATTAGGCTTTGGTACTGAAATATAATCCTTAAATCTTCCTGGCATTGGGTTATATAAATCATGAACTAATCCTAATGCCGCATAACAATCTTTTACAGAATTTACAATAATTCTTAGAGCAAATAAATCATATACTTGATCTAATGTTATATTGTCTCTTTTCATTTTTCTATAAATAGAATATAAATGTTTTGCTCTTCCTGTTATTTCAGCTACTATTTTTTGCTTTTTTAATTCCATTCTAATTTCGTCCATTATTTTATCTATAAACTCAAGTCGTTCTTCTCTTTTTTTATCTATTCCTTCTACTAGTTCTCTATATTCCTCTGGATATAGATATTTAAAAGATAAATCTTCTAATTCCCATTTTAATGAATAAACTCCTAGACGATTTGCTAATGGAGCGTATAATTCCATAGTCTCATTTGCATTTGCTATTTGTCTATCTCTACTTAAAAATTTAAGTGTTCTCATATTATGTAATCTATCTGCTAATTTTATTAAAATTACTCTTATATCTTTACCCATTGCTAAGAACATTTTTCTATAGTTTTCTACCTGTTGTTCTTCCATACTTGCATATTGAAGTTTGCTTAATTTTGTCACTCCATCTACTAATTCAGCAATTTCTACTCCAAATTCTTGTGCCAAACCTTGTTTGGTTACATCAGTATCTTCAACTATATCATGTAATAAAGCTGCGCAAATTGTGCTATCATCTAATCCTAAATCTGCTAAAATATATGCAACTTGAATAGGATGTATAATATAAGGTTCTCCTGACTTTCTTAATTGTTCTCCATGATTTTCTTTTGCAAAATCATAAGCTTTTCTTATTAGTTTCAAATCATTTCTTCTACTATTTTTTTTCATTAATAATAATATATCTTCAATATCTTTATTTTCTACTTGTGACATAAAATCCCCCTTTAATGTGTTTTTCTAATATCTTTAATATTTAGTTGTAAGCTTTCTACTCCATTAAACACATTTATATTAATATTTCCTACAACATCAACTTTATCTTCTATTTGATATATATCTGCCAACTCTCCAATATTAAATCCTATTGCATCTATAATATAATTATCTTGCTTAAGTTTTAACTTTAAATGTTTTCCTTCTGATAATGCTCTTATTGCAATAATTTTTAGATTTCTTAAAAGAAATTGTGGTATTTTATTTGCTTCTCCAAACGGTTCCATTAATTCTAATTCTTTTATAATATTTATATTCAAATCTTTAAGTAGTACTTCGGCGTCTATGCTTACTACTGGAACTATATCTTTAATATTGGTACTTTCTATATATTTTTCAAAATTACTTTTAAAGGTTTCATATTTTTCTCTTTCTATAGTAATTCCAACAGCCATTGAATGTCCCCCAAATTTCTTAATATCTTTTGAACACTCCATTAATGCTTTGTGTAAATCAAATCCAGGTATACTTCTGCCTGATCCTTTAGCTTCATTTCCTTCAAAGCATAATAATATGCTTGGCTTAAAAAACATATCTGTAATTTTTGATGAAACGATCCCTATTACTCCATGATGCCAATCTTCATTACCCAATATAATACAAGGTTTATCTTCTTCTACTTTTAATTTTTCTAAAGCCTCTTTAAATATTTTTTGCTCCTCAGCTTGTCTATTATTATTATAATTATTTAATTCTTCTGTAATATTTTTAGCTTCTTTATAATCATTTGTTAAAAATAACTCAAGAGCTTTTTCTTGTACCCCCATTCTTCCTGATGCATTTATTCTAGGAGCAATTCCAAAAGAAATAACAGTAGAATCTATCTTTTTAAATCCTAATACACTTATTAATGATTTTAATCCAATGTTTCTAGTAACTTCTACTAATTTTATCCCCAATTTAGATATAACACGATTTTCGTCTTTTAAAGGTACAATATCTGAAATTGTGCCTATTGCAACTAAGTCTAAATATTTTAAATATTCCTTTTCTTCAATATTTAACTTGATTGATATTGCTTGTATTAACTTAAATACTACCCCTACTCCTGCCAATTGGTTAAATGGATATATATTATCTTTTCTTTTTGCATCTATTACTGCTAAACAATTTGGTAATACTTCTATTGGTTCATGATGATCAGTTACAATAACTTCAATTCCTAAATTTACTGCATACTGTATTTCTTCTATAGCTGATATTCCACAATCTACAGTTATAATTAATGTATACCCTTTTTTATTTATATAATCTATTGCATTTTTGTTTAATCCATAGCCTTCATTTAATCTATTAGGAATATACCAATCAACTTCTAATCCTCTTTCTCCTAAAAACTTTTTAAGTACTGTAGTACTAGTAATACCATCTACATCATAATCTCCATATATAATTACTTTTTCTTGATTATTAATAGCTTTTAAAATTCTATCTACTGCTTTTTCCATATCTGGCATTAGAAATGGATTATAAAAATCTTTCCTTGTTGGTTTTAAATATAAATCTACTTGTTCCTTACTAGATATTCCCCTATTAGATAATAATATTGCCAACAATTTACTTATATTACATTCTTTTAATAATTTATCAACATTTTTTTCGCTATATTTTTTTACTTCCCATTTTTTATTCATATCTACTCCTAAACACTCTCTATTTAATTGTACAACAAAAATCGTTTTTTTTAAAGTAAATTTGGAAAAATTTCCATATTATATTTGTTTTTTATCACATTTATTCAATAATAGACAAAATTAAAGCCTAGAGTCATATTCTCTAGGTTTATATTTTCATCAAATATAGTGGTTATTGCCTTATTTTAAATTTTATTATCTTCATCTTCTGTTTCATCATATTCATATTCATAAGTTTGTTGTGTTTTTTGTATTTTATTCTTTTTTGGTCTTATTTTATTTATATTCATATTATCATTCATTTCATCTATTACTTCTTTTATTTCTTTATGTTCTTTCTCTATCTGTTTTTGTTTATCCTTTTTTTCTTCTTTTTTATCTTGCATCATTTTATTTAAATATGAATTTACTTTTTCCATTAAATCTGGAACATAATCTAAAAGTCTATCTATAGATGAACTATGAGTTACAGGTAGTAACTTTACATTGTTTTGTTGTACTACTAAAAATGCTATTGGAGATATACTTACTCCTGCTCCACTTCCTCCACCAAATGGCAATCTATATTGTATTGCTTCTTCTTTTTCCTTTTTGCTATATTCATTAACAGTTTCACCTTTAAATTCACTTCCACCAGCTGCAAAACCGACTCCCACTTTAGATATTGGTATTATTATTATGTTATTATTAGTCTCAATAGGTTCCCCTATTATAGTATTTACGTCTATCATATCTTTAATGCTGTTCATAGCCGTATTCATAAGACCTTCTATTGGATGTTCGTTCATTTTTATCACTTCTTCCTTTCTTTACCAAAAAATTTATTATATCTATAATATGTACAACTTTTAGTTCAATTATACAATTAAACTCTATTTTATATACATTTTTATCTATATATATTGGTTTTATAATATAATCACAATTGTTGGCTTCTGACTCTTTTATAATGTTTGGAAGTAGTATAGAAATAAAAGTTGAAACAGCAAACACTAAAAAGGCTGTTAATACAGCATCTTCTGTACCTAATACTATTTTTAAATCCATATAGCTTATTTTTAAGCCCAATTTTTTTAACCTTTTAAGTTCTTTTAATTTTAATTTTTTTTCTATTTTTCGAATATCATTATTTTTAAAATTTGCTTTACTTAATATCTTTTTTATTTTATTTCTATCCAAATTGATAGAAAGCCATTTTATTTTATTAAACAAATACAATGATAATTTTACTTTAAAGTTAGGATCAAAATAACTATAATTGCATCTATTTAAATTCTTTATTTTGATTTTGAGTGTAGATAGTATTATCACACTAGAAATTAATAATACAAATAAAAAAGCAAAAACTAATACCATATAAACCTCCTTATTATAAGCTTATATAATATTAGTTTTTACACTTTTTATAAATTTAAACATTTAAACATTAATTTTTACTTATTTTTATTTATTTTTTGTACTAATATATCACCAAAAGTTTCATCTTGCTCTGTAATAACTTTGCTTCTTCTTGATAATTCTAACAACCCTGTAAATGCTGTTACAACTTCTTGTTTATTGCATTTATTTAATGAAAAAAGTTTATTAAATATAAATTGCTTATTTTGTATAAGTGCTCTAAACATATCCTTTACTTTGCTCTCTACAGTATAATTGTCTGTTATGGCTATTTTTTCAATATTCTTAGCATTTTTATTCAATCTTTCACTATTTTTTTCTATTACATTCTTATAAATATTTATAATTTCTTCTTTTGTATAATTAACATTTAATTCTTGTTTAGGTAATTCGATTTTTTCTGGTAACTTAAACATTTTTTTTGAGTTCTTTTCATACATTTCTTTTAGTTTTCCAGTAATTTCTTTATATTTTTTATATTCAATAATTCTCATTAGTAGCTCTTCTTCTGTTAATTCTTTTTCTTCTTCTACTTCTTTAGGTAATAACATTTTAGATTTTAAATATAATAATGTTGAAGCCATTACTAAAAATTCACTTGCTATCTCTAAATTTAGTTTTTCCATTGTTTCTAAATATTCTATATATTGATCTGTAATATCACTTATTTTTACATCACATACATTCATCTTATTTTTATCAATTAAATGACATAATAAATCAAGTGGTCCTTCAAAATTCTCTATTTTTACATTATATTTATTAGTTTCTATAGTTAATACATTTTGCATTATTTTTCATCTCCTAATGCTACTTTTATTGTTTCTATTTTATATCCTTTTTTATTTAAAAAAGCTTTTATTTCGTCTGTCTCCATTAAGTTTTGCTTTTTCAAAACTATCTTCCTAGCAGATTGTAATTCATATTCTTCCATTCTTTCTAAATTATTATATATAAAATCTTCTATTAAGTCATAATTAATTCCCTTTGAATATAATTTATATTTAATTTCTTTTATAGAAAGTGTATTTAAATTAATATATTCGTCCACTGCCCTTTTTATATAATTATTATCATCTATGTATTTATTTTTCTTTAATTCTTCTAATATATCTTCTAGTAATTCTTCTTTTACACTATTACCAAACTTATTTCTTATTTCTTTTTCTGTCCTTTTTTTATATAGTATATATTTTAACATCTTTGTTTTTTGATAATCATATTCTTCTATTGTGTACATTACATGTATTACCTCTCTAAACTACTCTTCTTCTTGTTCTTGCATATTATCATTTAGACTTTTTTCAAATGCTTCTGAAAACTTTTCTCTAATTTTTTTCTCTATTTCGTTAGCTATTTCTGGATTTCCTTCTAAATATCTTTTTACATTTTCTCTACCTTGTCCTATTCTATCTCCATTATAACTAAACCAAGAGCCACTTTTTTCTATTAATTCTAAATTAACACCTAAATCTAAAATATTACCTTCTCTTGATATTCCTTTTCCATAAACTATATCAAATTCCGCTTCTCTAAAAGGTGGAGCCACTTTATTTTTTACAACTTTTACTTTAGCTCTATTTCCTACCACTTCACCATCTTGTTTCAATATCTCTACTTTTCTAATATCCAATCTTACTGAAGCATAAAATTTAAGCGCTCTACCACCAGGAGTTGTTTCTGGATTTCCAAACATTACTCCAACTTTTTCCCTTAATTGGTTAATAAATACTATAACACATTTAGATTTATTTATAACTCCTGCTAATTTTCTTAAAGCTTGAGACATAAGTCTTGCCTGTAAGCCAACATGTGCATCTCCCATATCTCCATCTATTTCTGCTTTAGGAACCAATGCTGCAACAGAGTCAACAACAATTATATCTAATGCACCGCTTCTTACTAAAGCTTCAGCTATTTCTAATGCTTGTTCTCCAGTATCTGGTTGTGAAACTATTAAGTTATCTATGTCAACTCCAACATGTTTAGCATAAACTGGATCTAATGCATGTTCAGCATCTATAAAAGCTGCTTCTCCTCCCATTTTTTGTGCTTCTGCTATAATATGTAAGGCTAAAGTAGTTTTTCCAGAAGATTCTGGTCCAAACACTTCTATAATTCTTCCCCTTGGAATTCCTCCTATTCCTAAAGCTATGTCTAAACTTAAAGCTCCAGTAGGTATTGCTTCAACATTCATTGCTTTGTATTCCCCTAATTTCATTACTGAACCTTTACCAAATTGTTTTTCTATTTGACTCAATGCCATTTCTAATGCTTTCATTTTTTCTGGATTTTCATTACTCATATTTAACACTTTCCTTTCTTAAGGTACAAAACTAGTTGTAAAAAAATTAATTTAATTAATTTCAACCTTTTTATTCCTATTAAACATCTGTTTGCAATCATTATATAACATGTTTTTTTTATTTGTCAAGCTTTTTATTATTTTTCTCTACACCAATTTTTTATATTATAAAATATTGTATAATTATTTGGAGTTATTTCCCCAATTAATTTTTGGTTATATAACACAATATTTTTGTTTCTAAATAATCCTATATAAGGTATATCAGATCTTACTATGTTTATAATTTCATTATATTTTTCTTTTAAAATATGTTTATCAGAAATATTACTTAGCTCTTTTAAAATTTTTTGTACAGTTTCATTATTGTAATTTGCCATGTTATTACTTCCAAAAAAAGTACTTATATCTGGGCTGTAAGAATTATATACTCCTGTCAATAGCAGTTCATAATTCTTTTCTTCTAAATATCTTTGATATCTACTTTCTGATACTTCATAAACATCTATATTTATTCCAATTTGATCAAGTTGCTTTTTTATTAAATTTGCAATTTCTATTCTATTTTTATTTTCTTTTGATACAATTAAATCCAAGTTAATTGTTTTTGAATATCCATCTATATATTTATACCAATTTCCATATTCATATTTCCAACCAGCTTGTTCTAATGTTTGTTGTGCTTTTTCTATATTATAATTACTATTATATGAATTATTATTATATAAAAAGCTTCCATAATCTAAAGGAAAACTAGATTCATAGTACTTTCCATTATATACACTAGAAATAATTTCTTTTTCATTTATAGCTAAATTAATAGCCTGTCTAACTTCTTTATATTGTAATACTGTATCTTCACAATTAAAAGCTAAATAATCATATTCTCTTCCTTGGTATTCTTTTTTATTATATCCAATACTTCCAACATATTTTTCTACATTATAATTACTAGTATTTACTATGTCTAGCTTATCCAACTTAAAATCATTGTAAATCTCTCCCATTGAAGAATATAAATAAATTTCTATGTTTTTTATTTTAGGTGTATTACCTTCCAAATTTCTATATTGCCCATTTAATATTAAATCTATCTTTTCTTCACTTGTTCTTTCAACTTTGTACATTCCTGTTCCTATAGGAATGTCTTTGGAATTTTTCATATTTTTGTCTTCATACTGTTTTTTAGAGATTATTGGAAATATTAAATTATATTCAAAAAATGGAACTTCTTCTTTCATATTAATTCTAATAGTATTTTTATCTACTACTTCAACATCTTTTATGTCTTTTACATTATCTGAGTACACTGAACTTGTAACTTTTAATGTTTCTATTGTAAATTTTACATCATCTGCTGTAAATTCTGTACTGTCACTCCATTTTATGTTTTCATTTAATTTTACTATATATGATGTATTATTTACTTTTGAATATTCTTTTGCCAAACATAATTGTAATTCATAATTATCACTTAGTGTTAAAAGTGGTTCATATATTAATGGAGAAATATTTATAATATCTTTATTTTCACTTATTATTGGATTAATTGTATCAAATTTTGAAATTCCTAATCTCAAAGCTTCTAGAATTTCTTTTTGTTCTTCTTTCTCTAATAATACATTATTATGTTCCAAAGTATTTTGATTTCTATTTATATATAAAAATATTCCAATTATTAACAATAAAATTATTGTAATAATTATATATTTTTTCTTAAACATTATTCTCCTCCTGTTACCTTAATATATTATACTAAATAGGCAATTTTTTCAATAGAAAACTCTTAATTTCACAAAAGGAGCATATTATAAATATGCCCCCCATATATTCCATTAAATTCTTTTATTTTCTAGATTCAACAATAAGTTTTATACCAGTTCTGTCTTCCCCCTCTACTTCAACCTCTGCAAATGCAGGTATACATACTAAATCTACTCCAGCTGGCGCTACAAATCCTCTTGCTATCGCTATTGCTTTTACCGCTTGATTAAGAGCTCCTGCCCCAATTGCTTGCATTTCTGCCTTGTTAGATTCTTTCACCAATCCTGCTATAGCCCCCGCTACTGAATTTGGATTTGATTTTGATGAAATTTTTAAAGTTTCCATTTTTTGCCTCCTATAATTTTATTTTTTTGTTTTTCTAAACATGTATATTTATATTATATTTTAATGTTTTTGTCTAGTAGTTTATGGTAAAAAAAGGAAAGTTTTCATCGCACTTTTTTATATATTTCGTCATTTACTTCTTATATATCCTATTTATAGACTTAATTCGACAATTATCATCATCTATTTCAAAAATACAACCATTAAAAATACAATTTCCTTCTGCTAATTTATATCTTTCTGGCAATGATGTTATAAATCTTTTTAATGATGCTTTTATATCCATACCTATTATAGAATTTTTTGGACCTGTCATTCCTATATCTGTTATATACGCCATTCCTTTATCAGTTATATCTTCATCTGCTGTTTGAACATGTGTATGTGTTCCAAATATTATATTAACTTTTCCATCCAAATGATATTTCATTGCAATTTTTTCTGCTGTTGCTTCTGCATGGAAATCTACAATTACAATATCTACTCTATGTTTTATTTTTTCCAATATATTGTCTACAACTGTAAATGGATTTTCTGATAACACTCCCATATTTGTTCTTCCTATAAGGTTTATTACTCCAATTTTTTTTCCTTTACATTCATATATATTATAACCTTTTCCAGGAACTCCATTTGAATAATTAGCTGGTCTTATAATTTTATTATCATCTATAAATGTAAAAATATCCTTTTTGGCCCAAGTATGATTTCCCATAGTTATTACATCTATATTCAACTTTTTTAATTCATTAAAATTGCTAATTGTAATTCCCATTCCTCCTGCAACATTTTCAGCATTTACTACGATAAAATCTATATTTTCTTTTTCTCTAATTTTTTTTAATTCTATTTTTAACTTTTCTAGTCCACTTTCGCCTATAATATCTCCCACTGCTAGTATTTTCAATTTGCATCTTCCTTTCCAAACAAAATAATATTATACATAATACTATAAAATACTTAATATTGCAACATGGAAACGTTTCGTTTGCGTACTTTTATGAAATAAAAACTTATTTTCCTTGACTTTTCTTTATTTTTATAATAAAATATTATAGTATGAATTTAGTAATATGATTATAGTAAGAACTTCTCCCCGGTAGTTTTTGTTATAATTTCATATAAAATATAGAATTGAAATGGAGGATATAGATTACCATGAATAATACTACATATAGTGTTAAGAAAAATGATATTGAAAGAAAATGGTATATAATCGATGCAGAAGGCAAAGTATTAGGTAGAGTTGCCACAGAAGCTGCAAAATTATTAAGAGGAAAACATAAACCAACTTATACTACTCATTTAGATGTTGGTGATCATGTTATAATAATTAATTGTGCAAAAGTTGTTTTAACAGGGAAAAAATTAGATCAAAAAATTTATAGAAGCCATTCAGGATATATTGGTGGAATGAAAGAAACTACTGCTAGAGAACTTTTAGCAAAGAGCCCTGAAAAAATGATGATGCATGCTATAGTTGGTATGCTTCCACATAATTCATTAGGTAGACAAATGGCTAAAAAATTAAGAGTATATGCTGGTAGTGAGCATGAAAATATCGCTCAAAAACCTGAAGTTTGGGAGGTAAAATAATATGGCAAAAAAAGCAGAAAAAATTATGTTCTATGGTACAGGAAGAAGAAAAAAATCAATAGCAAGAGTTAGATTAGTAGAAGGTTCTGGAATTATAACTGTAAATGGAAGAAATATAGATGAATATTTTGGAACAGAAACATTAAAAGTTATAGTTAAACAACCTCTAGTTGCTACAAATACTCTTGAAAAATATGATGTTATTTGTAAAGTAACAGGTGGTGGATTTACAGGTCAAGCTGGTGCTATACGTCATGGTATTGCAAGAGCATTGTTAGAAGCTAATGCTGAATATAGACCTACTTTAAAAGTTAACGGATACTTAACAAGAGATCCTCGTATGAAGGAAAGAAAAAAATATGGTCTTAAAAAAGCAAGAAGAGCACCACAATTTAGTAAGAGATAATATAAATACACAAATAAAAGAACCCTTTTTAAAACAAAAGGGTTCTTTTATTTGTAAAAAAATTAACTTTTAAGATAATTCATACACTCTTTTCTATATTATATATTTTTCTAAATCTCGTTTTTACTTAGCAATTTTGTAAATACCACTAGATATGCTATTGAAAAGCAAAATCCCCCTATTACATCACTTGCATAATGTACTCCTAAATATATTCTACTTATCCCTATCAATATTATTAAACAACTTAATATTGATATTAAAATCCATTTTAAATATTTATTATTAATTTTTTTATATATGAAATATATTATAAGTCCATAAAAAGCCATGCTAACCATAGAATGTCCTGATGGAAAACTAAATCCATCTTGTTCTATCAATCTAAAACCTTCTGGGCGTGGTCTTGCAAATATAACTTTTAATATTTGATTTATTATAAATATTATAGCAGTATTTAAAACTAATAGCTTTCCATATTTTTTGTTCTTGGGCACTACCAATGCATATACACATAATGTTATTATTACTAAACCTGATCCCAACACTGTGATTATTTTCATAAAAATTGTTAAAGGATCACTTATTATTTTAGACACATAAAAATATACTAATTCATCAAAAATATATATCTCATTTTGAAATATATTTTCTACTATTTCATAAAAAACCACTATACAAATTAAAAATATTATCCACCTCATATTATCAATTATCGTTTGTTTTACTTTATTCATTACTACTTTCATCCTTTTTTCTTGCAATTAATGCTTTTATTTTTATTCCTTGTTCCATAAACATTCTTTCATGTTCTGTAACTATATTGTCCCAAAAGTTACTTTCATTTTCTAAATCATAAGTTAACTTTTCTATTTCGAAATTCATTTGTTTAAAATAGCTTATACTATCATTAAATAAGCCATCATCATCTGTTTTAAAGAAAATTTTACCACCATTTTGTAAAAATTCCTTATACTTTTCTAATTGTCTTATATGCGTTAATCTCTTTTTTCTATGTTTTCCTTTTGGCCATGGATTGCAAAAATTTATGTATATTCTTTCTACTAAATCATTTTTATCAATTATATTTAGTATTCTTTCTATATCATATCTGGTTATATACACATTATCTATTTCTTTATTAACTTCCTTAAAAGCTTCTTCTATATTTCTTTTTGCTAATCCCAACATAGCATCTACTAAATCTACAGCTATATAATTTATGTTTCTATTCTTAACAGCTAATTGTGAAATAAAGCTTCCTTTTCCACATCCTAATTCTAAGTGTAATGGATTTTCTTTATTTTTAAATAATGTTCTCCACTTTCCCTTATATTCTTCTGGATTATCTATATAAAATTTACTTGCTTCTAACTCAGGTCTTGCCCATGCTTTATACCTTATTCTCATTCATCTGTTCCTTTCCTATTTTTTGTTCTCTTATAATATATATTGGTCTTTTCTTTACTTCTAAATATGTTTTAGATAAATATTGTCCGATTATTCCCAATGAAAATAACTGTATACCACTTACCATGAATATAATACATGTTAAAGAAGGCCATCCAGATGTTGGGTCTCCAAATACCAATGTTTTAATTATTATAACTACTATTAATATAAAAGATATTAAACAAAATATTAACCCAATAAATGAAGCTAATACGAGCGGAACTGTAGAAAATGCTGTAATTCCTTCTAATGCATATTTAAATAATTTCCAAAAAGACCACTTTGTCTCCCCCGCCACTCTTTCTATATTTTCATATTCTAACCATTTTGTTTTAAATCCAACAAAACTAAATAATCCTTTTGAATATCTATTATATTCTTTCATAGAAATAATAGCATCTTTCATTTGTTTAGTCATTAATCTATAATCCCTTGCTCCATCTACCATCTCTACATTTGACATTTTATTTATTAATTTATAGAATATTCTTGCAAAAAAACTTCTAATAGGAGGTTCTCCTTTTCTAGAAACACGTCTAGTTCCTACACAATCATATCCTTCTTCTACAATTATATCATACATTTTTCTTAATAATTCTGGTGGATCTTGTAAGTCTGCATCCATTAATGTAATGTAATCTCCTTCAACCGTTTCTAATCCTGCAAGCATTGCAGCTTCTTTGCCAAAATTTCTTGAAAATGATATATATTTTATTTTTTCATCTTTTGATGCTAAATCTTTTATTATTTCTAAAGTCTTGTCCTTTGAACCATCATCTATAAAAACATATTCAAAATCTGTATCAAAAAAATCTCTTATTCTAACTTCTTCTATTTTTTTATAAAATATAGGTAATGCTTTTTCTTCATTGAAACAAGAAACAATTACAGATATTTTTTTCATTTTTACTTTTCTTCCTCCTCTAATTTACAAAATTTTTTACTTTAAAATACTCACATAATTGATTTTACACTATTTTTTCAAAATAATCAATATACATTATACTTGATATTTTTTCTTTTTTGGTATATAGTATATCTAACGTTATTTTTTTGAAAGGAGCTTTTTCATGGTACAAAATAAAATTTATGAAGGTGAAAAAATTAGTAGTTTTAGAGAATTAGTTTGTAGATATGAAACTAGATATATGGATAAAGATGTATTCATTTATAAAAAAGATCCCAAAGCAACTGAATATATAAAGATAAACTATAAGGATTTTGCTCAAGATATAAAAAGCCTTGGTACTGCTTTATTAAATCTTGGCTTACAAGGAAAGAAAGTAGCTTTAATAAGTCCTAATAGATATGAGTGGTGTGTTAGTTATTTAGCTGTAACTACATCTGATATTGGAATAGTCCCACTAGATAAATCATTACCTAATAATGAAATAGAAAGCTTAATTTATAGAAGCAATGTTGATGCTGTTATTTTTGACAAATGCTACGAAAATATTTTTGTGAACATTCGAAATAAAAATGATACAAATATTAAAAATTTTATTTGTATGGATAACAATAATAATTTCTTATCTTTTCCATCATTGCTAAAAACTGGGCAATCTTTAATGGAAAACGGAGATTTTAAATATGCAGATATAAATTTAGACCCTAATAAAGTTTCAATATTTTTATATACTTCTGGAACTACATCTATATCTAAATGTGTTGGATTATCTCAATCTAACATTTGTGCAGACATATATGCATTAAGTCAGATGACAGATATACATACAACTGATACATTTTTATCATTTTTGCCATTGCATCACACATTTGAGTCTACTACAACTTTCTTATATGGTACATCTTGTGGAATTACTATAGCTTTCTGTGATGGATTAAAATATGTTCAAAAAAATTTAGCTGAATACAATATTACTGGTTTTGTTTGTGTTCCATTAATGTTAGAAATAATGTACAAAAAGATTTTAAAAGGAATAGGAAAACAAGGAAAAACAAATTTAGTTAAATTCATGAGAAAAGTTTGTAACTTCCTTTTAAAATTTAAAATAGATATTAGAAAAAAAGTATTTAAAGACATTTTAGATAACTTAGGTGGAAAAATAAGAATTCTTATTGCTGGTGGAGCTCCAATGAATAAAGAAGCTATACAAGGATTTATAGATTTTGGTATTATTCTTCTGCAAGGATATGGTTTAACAGAAACCTCTCCTGTTCTTGCTGGTGAAAATGAATTTTATTCAAGAGTAGGATCAGTTGGGCTTCCAATGCCTGGGATAGATATTAAAATACATGAACCAAATAATGATGGAATTGGTGAAATAATAGCTAAAGGCCCTACTATTATGCATGGCTATATAGATAATGAAGAGGCAAATAAAGAAGTTCTTAAAGATGGTTGGTTTCATACTGGTGATTTAGGTAAATTTGATAAAGATGGTTATTTATATGTTACTGGTAGAAAGAAGGATGTTATTGTATTAAAAAATGGTAAAAATATATACCCAGAAGAAATAGAAATTTTAATAAACAAATTACCTTATGTAGAAGAAAGTATGGTTTTTGGAAAACCTGCTAAAGACAATGACTTAATGATTTGTGCTAAAATAGTATATAATACTGATTATTTAAAAGAAAATTATAGTAATTTATATAAAGAAGATTATCATAATTTTATATGGCAAGATATAAAAAGCAAAATAAATAAAGCTATACCTACTTATAAATATATAAGAGAAATTATTATTACAGATGAACCTTTAATAAAAACAACAACTCAAAAAATAAAAAGATTTGAAGAAATAAAAAAAATACTTGGTTAAAGGATGGACTATTATTTATAGTCCATCCTTTTTAATCATTACTACATATATGTTTTCTTGTCATCTCTAATAAATTAAGTTGTGTAAATTCTAAAACTTGTGTTTTTGATCTATCTTTTTTTAGATTTTCTTCTAATAAATCTTTAATTTTTTGTTTATCCTCTTCTGATTCCATATCTATATAATCTATTACTATTATACCACCAATATCTCTTAATCTTAGTTGTTTAGCTATTTCAATAGTTGCCTCTTTATTAACTTTAAATACAGTTTGCTCTAGAGTTTTATTTCCAACATACTTTCCAGAATTTACATCTATAGCAGTTAAAGCTTCCGTTTTATCTATTGTAATAAAACCTCCACAATTTAACCATATTTTTCTATTTTCTGTTTTTTGTAATTGCGAATTTATATCATAAGTTTCTAATATATTTTCATTTTCCTTTAATTCTAATTTTGTTTTTTCTTCATTACTAGTATGTTGTAATATTTTTTCTATATATGTATAAATTTCTTTGCTATTTGTAACTATTCTTGAAATATCTCTATCTATAAAATCTACTAATATCTTTCCTACTATACCACTATTTTTATATAATATTATAGGCTCTACTTCTTGCATTAAATATTCTTGTTCAAGTTCTTTTATTCTATTCCATTGATTTAGTAAATTATCTAAGTCTTGTATAATTAAATCTTCTTTTTTATTAACTGCAGATGTTCTAATAATAGCTCCAAAATTTTTTGGTATATTTTGTTTTATTAATTTAACTAACCTATCTTTTTCTTTTTCGTCCTCTACTTTTTGTGATATAGTAACAAATTCAGAATTTGGAATTAATACTATAAATCTTCCAGGAATACTAATATGTATTGAAACTCTAGCACCTTTTTTATTTGTACTATCTCTTTTTACTTGTACAAGTACTGACATTCCTACCTTTATATATTTTTTTATGTCGTGATTACTTAATTTTTCTAATTTATTACCAGTTTTATTACTCATTTTAGGTATAATATCTTTTATATGCATAAATGTATTTTTTTCTTCACCTATATCAACAAATGCTGCTTGCATTCCCATAAGCAAATTCTTCACTTTACCTAAATAAATGTTTCCCTCTAATCTATTCTGTTCAACCTTTTCATCATATTTTTCAACCAATTTTCCATTTTCCAATAAAGTAACAATTTTGTTTCCTTCATTATCTTCATAAATAAAAATTTCTTGCATAAATGTTCATTCCTTTTTAGTTATATTTATTCATAGTAGAATCTATTCCATTTTTTATATATTCTATTACCGCTTCTTTTGCTTTTTCTATTCCTATTTCTAATTTAGAATATTCATTTTCATCTAATTTTCCTATAACATAATCTATAGCATCATATTCATCTAGTGGTCTACCTATCCCAACTCTTATTCTTGGAAAATCATCTGTTAATAATTCATGCACTATAGATTTCATACCATTATGTGCACCTGGACCACCTTTTTTTCTTATCTTTATTTTTTCTTTTTCTACATCCATATCATCATATATTACTAATATATGATCATTTTCTATTTTATAAAAGTCTATAAATTGTTTTATAGACTTTCCACTTAAATTCATATATGTTTGTGGTTTTAATAATATTACTTTTTCTCCCTCTATAAGTCCTTGACCATAAAAACCTTCAAACTTATTTCTAGATATTTCTATTTCATATTCTTTTGATATTCTATTTATTACATCAAATCCCATATTATGCCTTGTATATGCATATTCTGGTTCTGGATTTCCTAAACCAATTATTAAATACATTTTTTTCTCCTCTAAATTATTTTATAATGTTTAAATTTATATACCTTATATTTTAATTAGATAAAAATTGTATTGATTTTAATTTATCCCATATTTCATTTGTTTTCAAATATTCTTTATGATGTTTTTCTACATTTTTACAATATTCATTAAACTCATCTAAAAGTATGCTAAAATCATAATCCTTAAATAGTTTGTTTATTTCTGGTAAACTTACTTCTAATTGTCTTCTAGTATCTTCCATTTTCATTTTATAATTTTTTTCATCTGATATATAAGTTAGTAATGGTTTATACCTTATCCAACCTTTTGAAGCTTGTAAAAATCTTTGTGGAATTAATTCCTCTTCTACCTTTATTTTTCTTAATACTTTTGGATATTTTCCTCTCATTACATTAGTGTATTTTAAAAATCCATCATGAAAGTGATATACTGGTATTTTTATAACCTTAGAATTTCCTAATTTAGTTGAAAAAAATGTATCTTCACCTCTTGCCCCTATTGGATTATAAAAAGCTGGTATTTTGTCTATATGATTTAAATTCAAGCACAATGTAGAACCTGAAACCCATTTTCCTATACCATTTAATTGTATTTCATAACTTCCTTTTCCATCTGCTATTTCCGGATTAGCAAAAGTAACACCATTATCTTTTATAAATTTTTCCTTTATACTATCCCATGAAACCAATTCATTACTCATTGCTTCTATATATTCTTTAAATATATTTTCATCTACTTCTTCATTAAGTTCTATATATGGTATTGGTGAAATATATCCACAATGATATCCTATAGTAACATCTGCATCTTCTATATAATTTAAATGTTGTAATAAATTTGGTTGTTCCTTCCAAATTATTTCATCATTATTTTTAATACATGCAACAGGATATTCATCATCATCCCAAAATAATAAATAATTCATTTGTCTCTTAAGAGCATAATACATAACTGTATTTCTTCCTTTAGCATGTCCATGCCCAAAAAACAAATCTGCCTCTGATTTTGTCAACTTTTCTTGTGCTATTAGTTTCTTTTTTTCTTCTTCTATATCTTCTGGAGTTATATATTTTATATTTATATTTTTGTAAACATTTGGAATTAGTCCATAAAAATCAACTCTAGTTGTTAATTGATATTGTAAATCATATAATATAAATATTGTAAGTTCTACATCATATTCACTTCCTTCAAATTGATTTATTAATTTTTCATAAGTATTGTTTATTACTTTACATACGTTTGGTCTTCCTGTAACAAATCCTATTCCAAATTTTACTGTCTTTTTCATATATATCTCCTTTATTTTCAGTAATTTTTAACTCTTAAATTATATCATATTTTATATTTAGTGTCAAACTTTCAATTAGCAGTGGTATGAATACATAATATCAAGTTTTCCATTGAAAATTAAATTTATTTTTCAAAAAGCATAGTAAATTTCATTGAATTTACTATGCTTTTTGATTCAGTTGCAATAACTTTCTATTACAATATCTCGTTCCATTGTGATTTTATTTTTGAAATATCATACATAAAATTCTTATTATTTTTTTTGAATTTATTTAAATTATCCTCATTTATTATGTCATTTATTCTATACTTATATGTATCTAAATCTTTTCTACTTAATATAATCCCATTTTCCATATCTGTTACCTGTTCAAATGCAGAGTCAAAATCAGTAACAATATTTGGTACTCCCAAAATTTTAGCCTCCATTAAAGATAAACTCATATTTTCTCTATCACTTAATAATACATTATAATCACAGTGCTTTACATATTTATATGGATTTTCTTGATAACCTAAAAAAATAACATTTTTATCATTTTTAAACATATCTCTTGTTCTTTCCTCATCTTCTTTTGTATTACCATTACCTATAATTAAATATTTAAATTCTACATTTTTATTTTCTAATTCATTAACCAGTTTTTTTACTCTATGATATCCCTTAATTATAGAAAATCTAGCAACAGTTACAAAATTCAAGCCACTTGATAATCCGATATCTATATTTTCATTAGATTTGTTTAAAATACTTTGTACATCTAAAATATTAGGTATAACTATAACTTTATCCTTATTACTTTTTAGTTCAATTAATTGTTTTTCTAATATATTTTTTATTGTTTGACAAACTGTTATAATCTTATCTATATAATTATTTTTTATTGCAAGTTCTAAAAATTCTTCTTGTCCATCTCCAAAATAATGAAACCAAAAATATGCTCTTGTATATTTAATATTATTAATTATTATATTTATATTATCTCCTGGATGATTACAATATATTAATGTATCTACTACATTTTTTTCATTAATATTCATATATTTTGCATATTTAAGTATTTTATCTGCAATTGGGCGAAATAAATTTTCATAGTCTGTATAATTTATAAATATTTCATATTTGTTTTTATCCAAATTATCCAATAAATTTAAAAGAGCTATTTCTGTCCCACCATTATAAATTCCACTTATATAAAATAAAATTTTTTTCTTCATATCATTCTCCAATCTATAATTCTCAATTGTTAATATATCATAAGTAAATATAATAGTCAAATCATTAATACTACATACATATAAAAATTATAAATATAAAATATCTTCTATAACTTTTTAAATTCTGTACTCTTTTTCTAGTTTGTCATTCATGTATAGTTTGCTTACTATTTCCAATTCTTTTATACCTTCTTCTGATAAATTAAAAGAATAAATTTTTTTAGCTTCTGACATTATAATATATTTTATTGCATTTACTACAGAAGCTGAAATTTGTATTGCACTTTTATCTTGTTTTCCACAAATATTACATTTAAATCCATTATCTTTTAAGCTAAAATACTCAATATTTTCTTTAGTTTTACAACTTAAGCATGCATCAATTTTAGGCATAAATCCTAAAATTGATACTAATCTTATTCTGAATATTGATAAAATCAATTCTACATCTTTGTCACTTTCAGATATCATATATAATGTATTTAAATACAGTTGTAATATCTTATATGTATTTTGATTTTCATCTGTAATGTCATCAATTATTTTTGTAATATATACTGCTTGATTCAATTTATCTAAATCAGTTCTAATATTGTAAAATATTTCAATTGTATCACAAGAATTTATATTATATGTATTATTTCCTTTATAAATCATATATTCCCCAAAACATAAAAATTGGGTTGCTGACATTAATAAGCTTTTAGGTCTTCTAGCACCTTTTGCAGCACACCCAATTTTTCCGTTTGGTGTAAGTATTGTAACCATTTTATCAAAATCAGCCATTTTATTTTCCGAAATTATTATTCCCTTCGTTTTTAGCAATCCCATACTGTTTGTCCTCTATATTTTTTTCCAAATTTTCTACTTCCATTAATTCCATAAATGTATTAATATTTCCTGTATTTTTAAATGTATTCCAAGCCATTTGTTTAATCATATACTCTCAACCCTTTCAGAAGTTTTTGCTTCTATTTTTATCTTTAGCATTTTTTTAATTTTTATACCATTGATAAAATTATTCTGTTTTAAATTTTTTTACAAAATTGTCATTATTTATCCAATCTTCTTTTACTTTTACCCATATTTTCAAATTAACTTTTGTTTCCAACATTTTTTCTAAATCCTGTCTTGCACACATACCAATTTTTTTTAGCATAAGTCCATTTTTTCCTATTATTATTCCTTTATGAGAATCTTTTAAACAATATATTGTTGCTTCTATATTAAATATAGGTTCTTTTTCTATGGTTTCTCTCTTTTTCATTTTTTCTATTTCTACAAAAATTCCATGTGGTACCTCATCTTTTAAAAATTTTAATGCCTTCTCTCTTATTGTCTCAGAAGCTAAATCTCTTAATGTTTGATCTGTAAAATCTTCTGTACTATAATATGCTGGACCATAATCTAATTTTTTTTCTATCTCTTCTAAAATTATTTCTACATCACATTTTTTTATTGCAGAAATAGGTATAATTGCTTCAAAATCGTATTCATTTTTATATGTTTCTATTAATTTTGCTATTTGCTCTCTATTCACAAGATCTATCTTATTTATTATCAAAATAGTTTTCTTCTTAGATTCTTTTATTTTTTCTAAAATTATTCTATCTCCTTTACCTATTTCCTCTGAAGTAGCTTCTACAACAAATAATATTAAATCAACATCTCCTATTGTTCCAAAAGCAGTCTCTACCATTACATTACTTAATTTCGTTTTTGGTTTATGAATTCCTGGTGTATCTATAAATATTATTTGTGAATTGTCTCTATTTATTATGGCTTTAATTGCAGTCCTTGTTGTTTGAGGTTTATTTACAACGCTAGCAATTTTTTGCCCTACTAAATTATTTAAAATACTAGATTTACCAACGTTCGTTCTTCCTACAATTGACACAAACCCTGATTTAAATTTATTCTTATTTTCTTTCATATCCATTTATATTTTCCTTTTACATTTTATTTAGATTTTTTATAGTAAATCCATAAAACCTGTTACTTATACTTATTATAGTTCTTAATAATTTATTTTTTTGTAGAAAAAAATAGATTATTAATATTAAGTTTTTGCCATTTTTTACTTGACAATTAATAATCTATTTATATCACATTTTTATTTTTAATTCAATTGTTTTTATAAAATCTTAAATAATTTAAATTCTATACTTTTCCATTTCTGAATAGTGTGTATGTAATAATTCGTGTGCGATGTGTCCTCCTGGCTTTCCAATGTATTCTTTATATATTTTTTGTACTATTGGATTTTCATCTGATTTTCTTATTACACTTTTTTCATCTATACTATACATTGCAGCAGCTCTTTTAGCACCTATATCAACGGTTTCTCTTATTTTTGCACTTTTTATAGGTTGCCCTCCTCCCATTATACATCCTCCTGGGCAAGCCATTATTTCTACAAATTGATAATCAGCTTTTCCTAATTTTATTTCCTCCATTATTGTTTGCGCATTTCCAAGGCCAGAAGCAACTACTACTTTTATTTCTTTATCTCCTATTCTTACACTAGCCCTTTTTATTCCTTTTTGACCTCTCACTTGTTCAAAATCTATTTTTTCTAATTTTCTTCCTGTAAGCACTTCTGAAACTGTTCTTAAAGCTGCTTCCATTACTCCTCCTGTTACTCCAAAAATTGCCCCTGCACCACTTGCTTCTCCTAAAGGATCATCAAATTTTTCATCTTCTAATGATATGAATTCTATATTAGCTTGTTTTATCATTCTAGCCAATTCTCTAGTGGTTATTACACTATCTACATCATATAGTCCATTGTTTTTTAATTCATTTCTTTGTCTTTCATATTTCTTAGCAATACATGGCATAACTGAAACAACAAATATTTTTTTTGGATCAATATTATTTTTTTCTGCATAATATGTTTTTAAAATTGCTCCATACATTTCATGTGGTGATTTACAACTAGACAAGTATTTAATATTTTCTGGATAATTCATTTCAATATATTTAACCCATCCAGGACTGCAAGAAGTTATTAATGGTAAGTTAACATTAGTTTTTAATCTTTCTATAAATTCTGTTCCTTCTTCCATTATTGTAAAATCTGCACCAGTATTTGTATCAAATACTTTATCAAATCCTAACCTCTTTAATGAAGCTACCATTTTTCCTGTAACATTAGTTCCTATTGGCATTCCAAATTCTTCTCCTAATGCTACTCTTACAGCAGGAGCAGTTTGAGCAATTACTATTGTATCTGGATCTTTAAGCTTTTGCCATACTTCTTTTGTGGAATCTTTTTCCTTTAATGCTCCTACAGGGCATGCCTCTATGCACTGACCACAAAAAGTGCAATTTACTTCGTTTAAACTATGATCTCCTACAGTAGATATACAAGAGGAAAATCCTCTATTTATACAATCTATTGCTCCTACTTTTTGTATATTTTTACAAACTGCAACACATCTTCTACATAATATACATTTGTTAAAATCTCTTACTATTGCTGGAGATTCATCATCTATATTATGTTTATTCTTTTCTCCTTCATATTCTACTCCAGTAACATTAAATTTAACTGCCAAATTTTGTAATTCACAATTTCCGTTTCTAGTACATGTTAAACAATCCCTTTGATGATTAGATAATATTAAATCTAGTATCGTTTTCCTTGCTTCCATAACTGCAGGAGAATGTGTTTTTACATTCATTCCTTCTTCCACTTTTTGTATACATGAAGTTGCAAATCCCTTTCTACCTTCAACTTCTGTAATGCACATTCTACAATCTCCAATTTCATTTATATCTTTTAAAAAACATAATGTAGGAATATCTATGCCAGCTTGTCTTGCAGCAGTTAATATTGTAGTACCTTCTTCAACACAAACATCTTTATCATCTATTTTTAAGTTTACCATCTTTTTTTCCATATTAAATCACATTCCTCTCTTAGGATACAAATTTATTTTATCGCTTTAAACGGACATTTACTTATACAGGTACCACATTTTATACAAATATCTTCGTCTATATGATGTGGCATTTTCATTTCTCCACTTATAGCATTTACAGGACAATTTTTTTTGCATATTCCACAACCTCTACATTTTTCTGGATCTATCTGAATTTTAGCTAAAGCTTTACATTCTCCTGTACTGCATGTTTTATATTTTATGTGTCCTAAATATTCATCTCTAAAATACTTTAAAGTTGATATAACTGGATTTGGAGCTGTTTGACCCAAACCACATATTGCTGTTTTAGGTATTGTTATTGATAGTTCTTCCAATTTTCTTAAATCTTCTATGTTTCCTTCTCCATTACAAATTCTTTCTAAAATTTCTAACATTCTTTTAGTTCCAATTCTACATGGTGTACATTTACCACAAGATTCATCAACAGTAAATTCCAAATAAAATTTAGCCAAATTTACCATACATTTTGAGTCATCCATTACTATTAATCCACCTGACCCCATCATAGAACCTATTTCTTTTAATGATTCATAATCTATTGGAGTATCTAAATGCTCTTTAGGAATACAACCACCTGAAGGTCCTCCCGTTTGTGCTGCTTTAAAATCTCTACCATTAGGAATTCCTCCTCCTATATCATAAACAATTTCTCTTAAAGTTGTTCCCATTGGTACTTCAACAAGACCTGTATTAATTACATTGCCTCCTAAAGCAAATACTTTTGTACCTTTTGATGTTTCTGTTCCTATTTTTGAATACCAATCAGCACCATTTAATATAATTCTTGTTATATTAGCAAATGTCTCTACATTATTTATTAATGTAGGTTTTCCCCAAAGTCCACTATTTGCAGGATATGGAGGTTTAACTCTTGGCTGACCACGTCTCCCCTCTATAGATTCTAATAATGCTGTTTCTTCACCACAAACAAAAGCACCTGCTCCCAATCTTATTTCTATATCAAAACTAAACTCTGTTCCAAATATATTTTTACCTAATAAATTATATTCTCTTGCTTGTTTTATAGCTATATCAAATCTATGTACAGCAATTGGATACTCTGCTCTTACATATATGTATCCTTTTGTTGCTCCTATGCTATACCCTGCTATAATCATAGCTTCTATAACAGAATGTGGGTCACCTTCTAAAATACTTCTATCCATAAATGCTCCTGGATCTCCCTCATCTGCATTACATATAACATATTTCTGTTCTGATTCTACATTTCTTGTTAAAAGCCATTTTTTTCCTGTTAAAAAACCAGCTCCACCTCTACCTCTTAATCCTGATCTTGTAATTTCTTCAATAACTTCTTCTGGTTCCATTTTTAATAAAACTTTTTCTAATGCTTTGTATCCATCAAATGCTATATATTCATCTATGTCTTCTGGATTTATTACTCCACAATTTTGTAATGCAATTCTTTTTTGTTTTTTATAAAAATTCAATTCATCTAGTTTTTTTACCAACGTTCCGTCCACATCTTTGCAAAGTAATCTTTCAACCAGTTCACCTTTTAAAATATGTTTTTCTATTATTTCCAAACAATCTTGTTTTGTTACCATGGCATAAAAAGTATCTTCTGGCCTAATTATAACTACTGGTCCTTTTGCACATAATCCAAAACAACCAGTTTTTATAACTCTTACATTATCTAAACCTTTATCTTTTATTATCCTTTTAAATTCTTCTATAATTTCTGGAGATTTAGAAGACGTACATCCTGTTCCTTGACATACTAATATGTGTTTTTCTTTTGTTTTAATATTTGCATCTACTCGTAATTCTATTTCTTTTCTTTTTATTTTTCTTATTTCTTCAATTTCTTTTACAGATTTCATATAACAACTCCTTGATTTAGTTTTTTTCTAAATTATCTAAAACTTCATCTAGTTTTTTTACTGTTGCCTTTCCATATACTTCACCATTTACTGTAAATACTGGTGCTATTCCACATGCCCCTATACATCTAGTTGTATCTAAGGAATATTTTCCATCACTAGTCGTTTTTCCTGGTTCTATTTTAAGCCTTTCCTTTAATCTATCTAATAATTTTTCAGATCCTTTTACAAAACACGCTGTTCCTAAGCAAACAGAAATTGTGTATTCTCCCTTAGGTTCTAACGTAAATCTTGAATAAAATGTTATAACACCATATATTTCTGCTAAAGGTATATTTAAGTATTGCGAAATTTCTTTTTGTGCTATTAATGGTATATATCCATATTTTTCTTGAACTTCATTTAATATCTGTATTAAATTATCCTTATTTTTATTGTACATTTCTAATATTTTTTTTATATCACTTTTTAATTTATTTTCTACACATTCGCACATATTTTCCTCCAAATTTATTAATTTGACATAGCATCAATATTTGTTTGATATAAATCATATCTTTCTCTTGCCAAAGCTGTTATATATGCTGTTCTAACTTGTTTTAATTGTTCTTTATTATATATTAAACCAGATTTACCAGTTATTTCTTCATTATGGTATATCTCTCCATCTATTATATCATCTAATTTATATGTATCTGATGCATTAACTATACATTCATAACATCCAGTTATATATTTTTTATTTTTTCTCATCTGTGGGTAAAAATACAAATAATTTCCCTCAGATATTCTTACAGTTTGCCTAATAAAACTTAAGTTTGAATATGCTTCTACTATTCTGTCTTGTTCATTATCTACTAATTTTGTACATCCAGGCAAATGATATTCTCTATTAGTTCCATCTTGATTTGCAGTAATAATATATATTGAATCCTTTTTTACTACTTCTTCATTTTTATCATTAGTTACAATACAATAATTATTATAATATTTATACCCTATAGGCATACCTTGTAAAAAAGTAATAACTGATATATTATTTACTATCTTCCCCCAGTCAGTTTCTGAAAAAACTGGTAATGCAAATTCATAGGTATAACCTGAATAAGAATTATAGTTAGCAATTGCTGCTATTAAATTTGTTTCAATAGAATTTCTTATTACTCCCATTCTATTTTCGTTAAATGTAGATCCAGATATTAATGGATCATTATTATTTATTGTTGTATTAAAAATCGGTTTATTATCCGTGTTATATGCAAATTCAATCTTTTTTCCTTCTGCATCAACTGCATCATCTTGGGTAACTGTACCAATTAAATCAATAACTTCTCTACTAAATTTTTCTGCTTCATAAAAATAATCAAAAGCACTTGTGCTATAAAATTTATTACCACTTGTTCTCGCTTTAGCATATTCTAATACTTCTGTATTGTATATACTTATATATGTTTTGCTATAATTGTCATACCAAAAATATTTTTGATTTTCATTTGTACTCTTATAATCGTAATAAACTTTTTTTCCATCATACACTATATATTGATAATTTCCACTTTCTGCCTCTTTATCCCTTGGTGTAAATAACAAATATTCTGTAAGTATTTCTGGTTTTATTTTAACTCCATTATATGTTAAAGTTCTACTTGCATAATCAATATCTTGTACTTGTTTTGGATTTATTAAATAACCAGAAAGTGTTTTATATTCCGTTCCAAATTTTCCATATATAGTAATAGCATTATCAAGAGTATAATTTACCACAAAATCATTATTTCTTTTTTTGTATCTTCCAGAATAATAAATATATGGCTTTAATCCGTACTCTGCTGTCGATTCATTTTCATTTTTAACACTACCATTATTTTGTGGATATACATTGTTATATTTAGAATATATATAATATCCATCATACAATGTATATACTAAAGCAGGTACAAAAGGTCTTAATGCTTCTGTTCCCATTTCAGATGCATTTATATTATTTGATAATGAATTATAAAAAGTATTAACAGATGCTTCAATATCTCTTATTTTTGAATCACTTATACTAGAATACCTATTGTTAACAGTGTTTATTTGAAATGCCTGTACTGCGTCATAAGTTGATTCATACAATCTTGAATTATATCTAGTTTGTAATGTAATTGTATCTATTTGTGATTGTATATAATTTGATAACACTAATGATATTGGCAATATTATAATTATAAAAATAATAGCTAAATGTTGCGCTTTTATCATAATTAACCTTCCTTTTCAATTGTTCAGTCTTAAATATTAATTATTAATTTTGTTTTTTCTTTAGTAAAATTAAAAGGTGGACATAAATATCCACCCTACACTTTATTGTAAATTGTAGGGACTTTAGTCCCAAGCAATTTTAATTTCCACTTCCATTAACTGATACAATTCCACCGTGTTTTGCTAAAATTTGATATGTATCATTTCCTGATATTTGGTAAAAAAAGTTTCTTAAAATTTGAGAGATTGTCTGGTTAGTATTATTTACAGTTACAGAAATCATATCTCCTTCTTTTAATTTAATTCTACCTCTTTTACTTAATTCTTTTTCAATCTGAGAAGTATATGAAGTATAATATACATTCTCTCCTATTTTTGTCATTTCAGCTTGTGTAACTTTTACACCTGGATTTTCATCCAATTGTTGTATTTGCATCTCTACTTCAAAAGAGTTACCAGTTGCAGATATAGTCTGAAGATATTGCTCATAGCCATCTAATGTTAAATTACCAGTTGTTCTAACATTATCTACAAATTCAGTAGTTGCAGTTTGAACAGCTAACTGTGATATATCATCAGTTCTTTCTGATAGTGCCATTAACGGAAATACAAACATAAGTATTGCTGCTAAAAATATTGCAATTATAGTTACCAATGAATCTCCCATATTAATCTCCTTTCAAAAATATTTCTATGGCAATAATTTATATACTATTACTCTTTTTTCTTTGTTTTTTAGTAATGTATCATTATTTTCATCAACATCTTCGCTTTCTACATTATAAGTATACTCTCCTAAACTTTCTTTAAATTTGCGATTAGAATATTTACCTATAAATCCTCCTGTTCCAATTTGCTTTGAACTTCCATAATCATATTTACCGTTTTCGCTAGGATATGTAAAAACATCACCATTAAGAAAAGCGTCTAAATTTTTTTTAAAATCCGATGGTTTTCCAGTCCAAGGTTCATGTCTTCTTGTTTCCTCATCAACATCAAATGCACAAACATCTTCATTATTTTCATGATTATAGTATTTACTAATAATATCTGGAATAGAGTTAGGATCATCATCTAAGTCATGACTCCATAATTCTGGATTTGTTTGTGTCTTATATAATCTTAATGGTTTTCCTGACGTATCTAAAAATAATACTGTGTAATTTTCTTTATAATATTTATATAATGTAGGTATTATAGTTTCTAATCCAACAATTCTTGTTTTATAATCATTAGAATATATTTCATATTCATAAAATTGTGTTTGGTCTGTGCTAGATAATACAATATCTGAAGTTTCTCTTGCTTTTCCAAACATAAATATACATATACTTAAAGCCATTACAAATACTAATACGGCAAAAGCCATTTTTAAAGCTTCAACTGCATTTTCCATATTTTATTTTCCTAAATTAAATTTATTTTTTCTCTTGAATTCCAACAGCAATTATTAATCCTGATTTTGCATCATATCCAAAATCAACAGTATAAGTTAAACCAGCTTTGATTTTTGTTAAAACATTAGTTTGAATATCTGCTACTGATAAATATCCTGACCCTCTATTATTAACATCTGTTATTCCTGCTGCTGAACTACCAAAAACAACTGCTATTTGTTGTGTTTCATCATCTGGATGTGAATTATTATTATTAGTTACATTTTTCACTAAAGTTCTAACATCTGTACCAGATCTTGTTCCTAAATATCTGTCATAAGGTTCGTTGTGTGCTTGTATTTTAGTTTTATCTAAACCAGTATCTGTAATTGCGTCTGCTGCCATATTATAAATATACATACCTAATCCTATAATTAAAACTGATAAAAGTATAGCTCCTGCTATAATTAATGCTTTTGATGCATTCTCCATAAAAAATTCCTCCTTAATTTTACTTTTGTTTTTTATATAAATTAATATTAAAATCAATAATTAAATATTTATATTTGTTCAAAGTATAATGATTTTACATTGTTTGTCTTTTTGTGATATTCTATTGTTGTACATTTAAATGTAGCTGTTCCATAAAATTGTACAAAATTTTCTGTTTCTTTTTCTGCAATATCTTCCATTGGAATTATTCTATCAGACTCAGAAAATTTAACATATAATTTTATAGAATTTTCATTATTATCTAAATAATAAATATCATTTTCATCTTTATCTATTGAGTTTTTTTCATTTATGTTTATAGTTCTATTAATTATACTAATTAATGTTGTTCCAACTACCTCTTTATTATAATAAGATGCATAATCTTCATTTATTTTTTTATAAAAAGCTTGTGCCTGATTATAATTATAAAAGCTGTATCCAATTATTAATAGTAAAATTAAAACTATCATTAAAATAATTAAAATATATTTTTTCATCATTAATCCTATTATAACATTTTATATTTTTTTTCGCAATCTATTTTTTTAGTTATTTGTCAATTTTTTGTACTCTTCTTCGGTTAGCTCTATAAAAACTACATGATTTACTCTTTTTGTAACATTACTTATTTCAACATTAACACATTTAAAATATTTAGTTTGTAGTGATGTTTCTAAACTATTTCCTTTTATTACATCTACTAAATCGTTATTTTGTATAAAAGTAGTTTTAGCTTTATCTGAAGCCAATTCTACATTGTACATTCTTGGTTTTAAAATATCAATTTGAACATACCTAGTATTTTCATTATATGTTCCTAAATCCGTAATTCCTAAATTTTCATTGTTCTGCTTAGCTATGTTAGATAAACTTATAATATCATGTGCTGTACAAAGTATTGGTTGTTCAATATTTTTTCCTGAAGCAGTATCTTCTATTATTGTTGTTCCATAATATTTTAAAAATTGATTATTAAACTCTGTAATTTTTCTTTCTTCCATTTTTGATACTGTATCGGCACTATATTGCCCATATACATAAAACAAATATGCTGCTAATGATAAAATTAAAACTCCTATTAAAATACTTGCTGACATCAATAGTGCTTTTGATGCATTTTCCATATACATTCTCCTCCTATAATTCTGTAAAAGTCATTGATGTTATTCTTCCTGTATATTTATCATATTCTACTATTGGTGCTCCAAATCTTTTTGTTTTAAATTGAGTCATTTCTGATTTTAAACTATTATATTGGTCTATTGCTGTCTCTATATTTTGTATTTCATCATCTTTAGGATATTGTAATTTTATTTGTTCCAATTCATTTGTTCTCAAACCTGCAAAATATGATATTGATTTACCATTAGCATAAGTTTTTTTTACCATTTCATTAATTTTATTATTTAATGTTTCATACGTTAAATTTAAATTTTTATTTGTATATTCTATAAATGTAAATACTTCTGCTACAGGTATTGATTTAATCTTTACTATTAAATTAATTTCTTTATATCCTTGAAATTCTGCTTGCTTTATATTGTAATCTTCAATTAAATTTGCTAATGATAGAACTTCACTACCGTATAATCCAGATTTATTAAATCTTTCTATTTTATTGTTATATTCTGTCATAATTTCAATTTTTGTAGCATCTGCTTCCGTTTGTTGTGTATTACTTATTGAATTAAACATCCATACAAGTACTCCTATTATAATTAGTGCAACAAGAACAGATGCTGCCATTAACAAAGCTTTTGATGCATTCTCCATGTTCTATACCTCCTTATATTGCACTAGTCATACCACTTAATGAATCTGTCATACTCATTATACCTATAAATACAAGTGGAACTATCAAATATCCAACAAATAATATTACCATTGGTGCAAATCCAATTCCTTTACCTATCATTCCTTTTTTAGAAATTAATCTATCATTAGATTCTCTTCTTTTAGCTTGATAATAATCTCTTTCTGTATCTAATTCATCAAATGCATCTGTTATAGGTATTTTTTCTACAGCTGCCTGCAAACTTTCTACTATACGTATAAATGGCACATAAGCTACATCTTCTTTTAATTGTTCTAGTGCTTCCCATGCACCACTTTCATAATTATTTACACATTTACTTATTGGTTCTTTAAATATATTTGCATATCTTTCTAGCCATTCTAAAATTATTTCTACATTTACCCTTTCAATTTTCATAAGCATTAATATAATTGTATTAAACTGCATAACTTCGTCTTCCATTTCTAATTGTCTCATTTTTGCTTGAAATTTCAATAACCATATTGGTGACATATATGCAACAACAGCAAAAACTAATCCTAATAAAACTTCAAACCATTTTAAATTTTCACTGTTTATTTTCATTAGTTTTTTCATAATTCTTTCAGCTGCTACTTTAATTTCTTCATCTGTACTGTCTATATAATCCGAATTTATTCTACCTGATTTCATTACTTTTTCTAATTCTTCTTGAGTTAGTGCTGTATTTCCTCTAAAATGATTTAAATATTGATTATCCGATTCTGTTAATTCCATTGCATGCTTTTGGTCTTTTTCTGCCATCTGCCCTACAATATTAAATGTTACAGTTGGTTCTGTATAAACATAATTAATAGATATTTTATGCAATTGGGCAAATAATACTACTGAAACAACAAATGTAGTTATACATAGCAATATTCTATTTACATAAATCCATTCCATTTTATCTTTTGATGCTGCTTCTTTTAATTTATTGTTTAATTCTCTATATTCTTTAGTTCCTTGCTTAGGAATAAATAAGTCCACAAATTTTTTTACTAATGGTATTCTATATAATCTCTCCTGCCATGGATTTTCTGTATTTTTTGTATTCATAGCTGTAGATCCATTATCTTTTAGTTTTCTTGTAAGTATATAACATACAAATGTGATAATTAAAACTAAAATTTGTACTATCATACCATTTTTTCCATTATAGAAACTTTCTGTAAAACTAAATTGGGATATTGACCAATTTTTTATAGGTTCTAATGCTAACATTGGAACAATTGATATTACTGACAAACTTTGAAAAGTATAATCTAATTTATCTCTTTTCAAAATTTCTAATTGCATTTCTTGAGTTATATTGTTTAAATTTTTTAAATATAGTGAACTGTTATCTACTTTTCTATCTCCAAATTCTTTTGTAAGATATGAAATACCTGCAAATTCCTTTAAATAACTATTAGGTGCAACATCATAGTATTTTTCCAATTCTGATTCTGGGTCATCAGAGATTAAAACTTCATATATCTTTTCTGCTTGTCTTGACATCTCTGGCTTATCATCATCTTGTGCTACTTGGTATATAGCTTCTTCTACCATATTAAATTCATGATATGCGTGTCTTATTTCTGAGAAAAAATCGATTTGTTCTCTTAAAAGTTTATTGTCTATTTTATCAACTTTTCCATCTATAAATGTATCAATCATAAATACTTCAAATATTAATAATATTGACATTAATAAATAATTTTTATGTGTAATAATTATTATAGCTATTGTTAAAGGTATAATTACTAATAATGTATTTGTTAATATTTTTGAAGCTTGCTTTCTTGTTAAATATTCATCATCTATATTTATAATTTCAAGTTTTCTTCTTAGCTTTAATAAATATCTTTTTAAGAATGGAGTTTTTAAATATATAACATATAATTTTTGATATAATATTTCTCCTGAAAACTTACTTACTTGTGTACCTTGTCTTAATTGTTTAATTCTTTTAGCCTCTGCACTACCCATTTTCTTCCTAAGTAGAAAATACATCGCTATAATTAAAACAAATAATACTCCTACTCCTATAAGGAGATACATAAGCATATCGTTAGACATTAGAGTTATCACCTCTCTTACAATTTATTCTTTCGTCTTTGCTTTTCTTCCTCTTTTTTTAGGTGTTGAAGAAACTGTAACTGTTTCTTCATCGTCATAATACTTAGGAGAATCTATTCCCCAATTATCTTTAAGAAATTTATTAAAATCATCAATATCTGAATCATCCATGTTCTCTCTCATTTCTTTTATATTTGTATCTGATATTGGGTTAGTTAATACATAAGTTCCATCATGATATTCTAATATATTAACATATTTATACAATTCTTTGTTTGTAGATTTTGTAAAATATATTGTTGCATTATCTGCAAATTTATCAAATTTACCTTCAAATGTTTTTTCTTTTCTATGATCAAATGTATATTCATTTTTGTCTCTTACAGGAATACATTCAGTAACTCTTTCTATGTATCTTCTTCCTCTAAAATCTTTAACAAGATGTATGTCAAAATTTAAAACTTGTACTACTTGTTCTTCTGCTGTTTTTTCATCTTTAAAGACTCCTGCTCTAAGCATTGAGTTACGTAAAGCTGTTACTAAGTCTGGAAATGTTTTAGCATGGTGAGTAAATAATGTAAACTTAGAAGCAACCTGTGCTGATTGTATCATCCAAGATGCAACCGGGTCTGTAGCAACCTCTCCGGATAATGTTTACAGAACCGTCAGTTTTCTTTTGAACGTCCAAACATGCTTGTCCTGATACTGTTTCAGTTTCACGCATTGATAAAATATTTCTTGTTGGATAAATTTTTCTTAAGTGAAGCTCAAATGCTGTTTCTGTAATACGAAGGTTCATAGTTTCATATATATTTTCTATCATTGCCATAAGCATTGTTGTTTTTCCGGCAACCTTGCTCTCCTGTAAGTGATATGATTCTTGCTCCTTTTACTAAATACTTTAATAAATCAATTGCTTGATCTTTTCCAGGAAATCTAATTATTTGTTCTAATGTTGCTCTTTTAACGTCAAATTTTCTTACGAAGAATGCCCATGTTTCAGACATACTTGGTCTTACAACAACAACACGAGAACCATCTTTCATTTCGTTTATTTTATATCCATTTGTATCTGATAATTGACCTGGGTTATTATATTTATAAATATTCTGACAAACTCTTTTTAATTCTGCTTCTGTTCCAAAAGATAAAAATGCTAGTCTTATAGATTTACCTTGAAACATTATCCAAATACTATCACAAGCACGTGGTACTTTATGTTCAACAATCTGATCTAAATAATCTCCATCTGTTTGTGCAACCTGGCTTAAAAATGATTCTGGTAAACCAGATACACCACCAGATATACCATCTATATTCATATCTCTAATTTCATCTATACTACTATATCCTTTGTAATGTTGATATATTCTTTGCACTACAATATTAATTTTGTCTTCCAATGTTAATATAAAATTTTCTTTTTCGTATATATTATTTATTTCATCTGCTGTTATTACATAAGAAGGTTTTGTTTCTCCTTCTACATATTTTAATTCTGCTAAATCATATTTTTTTATAAGTTCAGTTAATGCTTCATAACCAAATTCATTTTTATACATATATAAAATTATATCAAATTTATCTTGTGCAGTAAGAAGTGATGGAATATCAAATGGTATAGCTTTAGATACATTAGTTTCATTTACACCATATTCTCTATATAATAAATCATATATTAATTCTTTAACATATTTTTTATCATTAACATCTCCATAAGTACAACCTTTTAAAGCTTTCTTTAACTCATACTTTTTGTTTTTTCTACGTTTTAATTCTTCTTCTGAAAGCCCAATATCATATAAGTTAACTTTAGTAATTTCATCCAGTCTCTTCTTTACAAATTGTTTCATCATCTCTAAAGTATATGTTTTATCATCCACTTCTATAGTATCTTCAACTTGTTCTGCTCTTCTTTTTCTAATAAATCTTATTACTAAGAAAAGCGCAATTATAAGAACTATTAGAATTAAAAGTATGTTTACCATTCTATGCTTCTACCTCCTCCTAGTTTAAATTTTCATTTGTAATTCTTGTAATTTAAAGACAATCTTTTTGTCTATCTCCCCTATTTCCTTAAAAAAAGCATAATTTCTATCTGTCTCATCTGTAATATTTCTAATTTTTAAAAGAAAATCTATAATTGTCCCTTCACTGCATGCTTCAAATAATAATGTATTATATGGTATAACTGCTAATGGCTTTTTTTCCCTTAAGTATCTAGTAATATTTTTATTGTTATATTTTGAAAACTTATCATATCTTCCTATCGCAAGCATTACATTCGTTTTTTTATAAAAGTCATCTTGTTCTCTCAGCTCTATAAAGTCATCAAAAGTTTTTAATCTTTGTGTTAAATTTACGAATATAATATCAGATATTTGTAATATTTCATTTTCTGCTTCTTTAGGCATTTGCTTACTTAAATCTACAAAAACCAAATCATAATATCTATTAGCAACTTGTAATACATCCTTATACTGTGCTGAAATATTATTATAGTCTTTATATTCTGTTGCACTTGGTGATTCCAATACATCTAATCTGTCTTTTAAAACTATTCTAGAATAATTTTTTACTATTTCTGGCGAAGTTTTATTGCTCGCTAATATTTTTGTTAACCCTTCTATTCCAGATTCTATTCCCACATTTTTTCCTGCTAATTCTGGATTAAATGCATTTTTTCCTGAAACCCAAAAACAATCTTCCAAGCTTTTATCTTTATATCCTGTTCCTACTAATAATATTTTATAATTATGTTCAATAGCCATTTCTGATGCTATTGACGCTATTGATAATGTTTGACCTGTTTCTTTTTTTTCTTTACTATAAAAAGTTATAATAGCCATTATTATACTCCTTTTTCTAACTGTTTAAATACTTTTCTTAAATTATTGTTTTCTTGTCCTTCTAATATATCCTCTGTAATATACATTAAACTTTCTTTATATTGTGTACTCAATTTTTTTAATTTAACTTTTGAAACTCTTTGATTTTCCATTAACACACTTTGATCATTTGTATCAAAAGGGAAATATATTCTTTCTTCTGACCATAAAATTTTATAACCTAATGCTAAATAATTTAAATATTCATCTTCTTCTTTAATAGCATTTTTTGAAAATAATACTTTTGTTATTTGAACAGACTCCTTTAATCCTGCTAAAATTTCCAATCCTCTTTTTAATGAATATAAATCAAATGCTGTTACAAAATATTTTTTATTTGCATCTTTTATATTAAATCTTTCAAAAGCAGATGGAGAATCAATATCATATAAAATATAGTCATATTCAAATTCAGCATGCAATGGCATTCCTAAATATTCCTTAATAGAATCCATATCTTTAAATCCTACTGCAACATCTAATTCTTCAAATTCTGTTACATAAGAAGTAGTAGGATTTACTACTGGAACTATGTATTTAGCTTTTTGTAGTATTGTAGCATCTACAATCATTATTTTTTTTCCAAGTGCTCTTAATAATTTTGCTATATATAAAATCAAATCTATTTTATCATAAGCTCCTATAAATCCTATTTTCTTCATTTTTTCCTCCTAATATTAATATGCACCTAAAGACTCTAAGTATTTTTGTCTTTCTTCTTGTGCTGTTTTCAATTCTTCTTCAACAGATGAAATTATATTATCTTTTGCATCCTCTGAATTTTTATTTAGTTCACTATTTATTGGATTTCTAATTGCAGATTTATATGAAGAGTCATTATTTCTCTTAAACAACGCTTGTTTTGCCTCATTAGCACAATTTGGATCTTTATTCATTAAATTAATAACTGAATCACTAGGTAAATATGTTGGTGTAGCTGCTTCTTGCATTCCTGCTTCCACATATCTTGTTGCATATAAATATGAACCTTCTGCTATATATGCTTCAATTATTGCACTGCTCATAGTTAATATTTCAACTTCATTCATTTTCAAAACCATAGTGTTTTCTGAATCAATTCCATCAACTGCTGGAATTTCTACTTCTTTATGAGGTACTACTATATAATCTTCTCCGCTAGGCATTCTTAACCTTATATCTATATATTCACCAGTTTGTAATTGTGATGGAAATTGCACCACATTATATTCCTGTCTTCTTAAATCTGATACTAATTCATCTGCTGTTGCAATCATTTCAGAAGTTAGTATTGTTCCTGCTTTTAAATCTATTTTAGTTATAACATCTAATTTTCTAATTACATTTCCAGTGCTTTCATCCACTACTGTTCCTTTATTCTCTAAATCTAAAGGGGTTATTACATTGGATGGAATTGTTGATCCATCTATTTTTTTCATTGCTAACATGTCTGTAGTTATTATCTGACCAGACATAATATTAGTATTTAATACATAAACATCTTTCAATTTTGCCTCTTCATCTTGTATTTGTTTGTTCAATTTAGATAATTGAAATATTAAAAATGCTATTATTAATCCTGTAATTAATAGGGTAATTAATATACCTAATAAAAAAGAATTATTTGCCTTTCTTTGCATAGGATTCATTGCCATAATTTATATTCCTCCTTATAATTATACAAAATAATATTACTTTATTAATTGTACAACATTTTTCAATTAAAAACAACATATATTTCTTCATTGTAACAAAGATTTAATGTTATTGTAATATTTTTGTAACATTATCTTTATTCTGCATATATGTATAAAAAGACATAAAAACATATCAAATGTTTTATGTCTTTTTATCTATCTTCTAGGACAACAGTTACAAGAGCCATTTTTTCCTTGAGCATTATTATTTATTACTGTAACATTTTCATCTTCTATATTATTAGCATTATTTAAACAATTTGTACTAACTGTTATAGGTCTTTGTGTTACTCTAAAACATCCATTGTTATCCATAAATTTTCTTGAGCAATTTATTAAGTTACAAACTATTCTTGTAAGCGAAGCTACAATATATGCTAATATTGTATATGCAATTACAAATATTAAAAAATTCGAGTTAAAAACTGTATATGCAACAATTAAATAAATTGCAAAGAAAGTTGCCGCAACTAACCATGGACATTTTAATATTTTTTGAAGTACTATTGCTAATATAATAGTGGCTACTGGTAATGCAAAAAATAGTAATAAAGTGTTCATATTTAATCTCCTGACACAATATATTTTTATATAATATATTTTATGTCAGTTAATGAATTTTGTTACTTTTAATACATTACCTCAACTAAATATAATCCATGAGGTGGTAATGTTTTCCCCGCCCTCTTTCTGTCCTTACTTTCTATAATATTTGGTATATCTTCCGCTTTAATTTTTCCTAGTCCTACTTCTAATATAGTTCCTGATATAATTCTAACCATATTATATAAAAAACCGTTACCAGTAAGTTCTATTATTATTCTTTCTCCACTTTGTCTTACTTCTGCTTTATATATTGTTCTAACACTATTTTTATTACTAGTTCCACTTGACTTAAATGCTTTGAAATCATATTCTCCTTCAAAAAATTTAATCGCTTTTTTCATTTTTTCCACATCTAATTTTTGTGGGACATGATATTCCAATCCTCTATATATAGCTGAACCTTGACTAGAGTTATTTATTATATACCTATACTTTTTCTTATGACAGTTATATCTACTATGAAAATTTTCTGACACTTCTTCTGCTTTTTTTACTCTAATTGACTTTTTTAATTTAGAATTTATAGCTATTGCCATTTTCTCTACTGGTAAATTAGAATTAGTTTTAAAATTAGCTATTTGTCCTAAGCTATGAACTCCTGCATCTGTTCTACCAGACCCAAATAGTTCAATTTTTTCACCAGTAATTTCTTCTATTGCACTTTCTATTTCTCCTTGAATATTAAGTCTATTGGGCTGTTTTTGCCACCCATTAAAGTCTTTTCCATCATACTCTATTGTTAATTTAATATTTCTCATTTCCTTACTCTCCGTTCGCTTTTAAGATTTATATTTAAAAATTTATTTTTGTCTCTTAAATAACTGTACAGCCGTAGTACAGCCATGCGAGTTATTTTTCTTATATTTTTGATTTTCCCAATTGAAAGCATCATTTAATCCTATTCTATATACTTTTATAGTATAGTTATTTAATACCTTCATTATTATTTTATCACAAAAATTAAGATTCTTTT
>CAUWNG010000021.1:0-1514 GCA_963560005.1 uncultured Clostridia bacterium | reverse complement strand
TTTGATAGTATTGTTGCTTTTGAGCTACAATAAAGATAACGACCAAGACAACCAAGACTAGAAATAGTCAAAACTAGGTGGTCCGACAGCTACCTAGTTTTTTGTTTTTTACATAAAAAAAGAAGATATGAACCGACATTCACATCTCCGTACATAGCTTTTTGTTCATTCGATCTCTTGCTAGCAATTTAATTATAACAAATGTTTTTATATTTGTCAACTAAATATCAATTCCTAGAGAAAAAAACTCTGGGTGAATTGCGTAGCAAGAGGGCAAAGCCCTTAATTGAAAACAATAAAAATGTAGTTAATAAATTTTAGGGTAGGTATTATAAATTAGATATAGAAATAAAAAAACGAAAAATAGGAGTTTTTATTGATATTTCAATAGTTTGCTGGTTTTTGTTTAGTGTCAACTACCTGACACTAAAAGATGTCAGTTACTTGACACTATTTTTTTATAACATTTTTTGTAAATCTTCAATTAAATTTCTAATATCTTCTTTACTTAATTTTGTTATTTTTTTCTTTATTTTTGACAATTCTACTTTACTGTCTTGACTTAATTCTTCTCCAAATTGTTCTTCATAAAGTTCTGTAGCTTTTTGCATTGTTCCCCTAAACAACAGATTTACATTTAAAGTATAAATATTTTTCTTTCCAGGTTTCTTAAATATGTACTTATTATCTAAAAGATATTTTCTATCAGTAAAAAATCTTTGCTTATTGATTTCTCCATAAGTTTTAATGAATGTATCGTCGAAACTTAGTTCATTATTCCAATTCATATTATCAATAAAATATGGTAACATTGTATTTATTGCTCTTGTTTTATGCTGTCTTGCAAGTTTTATTATTTCTTCAGGACTTGATATTCCAAAAGTACCTTTCACTCTTTTCTTTTCAGAATTATAAGTTGTTTCAGTAGATAAAATCTCTCCAGTTTCTTGATCTACTGACTGAGTAACTTTTGTTATTCCTTTTTTTTGATATTTTTGTAATTGTTCTTTTTCTTCTTCTGGAAGACTGTTATGAGTTCTTTTTATTTCTTCGTCCATTTCGTATTACTCCTTTGTAAGTTAATTTCATTTGTGAAAACAAAAAATACTACCATCTTGCTTTTTTTAAGCATTGGTAGTATTGATAATTTTAATACGAAATTTCAATTTACCTCTTGACATATCCTATGATAATATCTTATAATTATCTTATAGTAAGACTTATTTTGAAAGCTTATATATAACTATAAGTCTTACAGAATATGTCTTGCTCTGGATCAGCAAGGCATTATTTTTTTATTCTCTTTTCAATGTTAGTCTAATTATATAATTACTAAAAACGTATGTCAATAAATTTTGACGTTTTTTTTATTTTTAATGATAAATTACTCTCTTTAAATACAAAAATCGTTCTAAAGGTATTTTAAAGAGAAATAAACACATAAAGGAGCAGACATTTATCTGCTCCTTTGAACAAATTGTAATTTATGATTTACTTATTACTTTTTTCTGTCA
>CAUWNG010000020.1:0-1579 GCA_963560005.1 uncultured Clostridia bacterium | reverse complement strand
TAAATACTTATACTTCTGTTTTCAATAAATATAAAGAATCCGAACTTGAAAAAGTCAATAACTACTATATGAATAATGATATTGTAAATGTAGATAATTTACTTATTGAAAACAAGAGATTATTAGATAATTCACAAGGACAAGAAAGATAACTTTTAAAATTGATTAGATTTATCTAGTTAATTTTAAAAGTACAGTGGAAGAGCCTGGGAAACCTACATAGGTTTCCCATAACAAGATTTTTTGAGACACTTATTTTAATTTGTTATACTTATAAAGGATACAAATAAATAAATTCAAATAATTTTAAAAAATCTTGTATAGGGGTTTATTAAGGGGATTTTCCCCTTAATCATACAGAACATTTTTAATGTTCTAGTATGTTATAACACTAAAGTGTTCCTCTTTTTTGGACTAACTAATAAGCATTAGGACATAAGTAAATCTTTGTAGCACTACCCTAATAAGAAAGAAGGTAGAAGATATGAGTTATGCAATAATTAGAAATACAAATTATAAAATGAAAAATCTGTCTGGAATATATAGACACAATGAAAGAAAAAATACTAATTATTCCAATAAAGATATTAATATTCAAAATTCAAGATTAAACTATTCAATAAAAGCTCCTGAATCTACTTATGAAAAAGTATTTAAAGATGTAAAATTAAAATATAACTTACAAGGTATGATAAAAAAAGTTAGCAATGTAATGTGTGAATTTATAATTACATCTGATAAAGAATTTTTTAATAGTATTGGAGAAGAAGAAACAAAAAGATATTTTGAAACAGCATATAAATTTGTAGCAAATTATAATAATCTAGGAGAATCTTTTATTGTATCAGCCAAAGTACATAATGACGAAAGCACTCCACACATGCACATTGTATTTATTCCAGTTGTTCATAAAAAAGATAAAAATGGAAAAGAAATAAGTAAAATTGCCTGTTCAGAATATTGGAAAGGTAAAGATAGTTATAAAAGATTACAAGATAATTTTTATAAATATATGACAAAATCTGGTTTCGATTTAGAACGAGGAAATACAATAGATAATGAGCATATACCAACAGAAACATTAAAAAAAGTTACAAATTATGAAATGCAAGAAATGTTCAAAGAAACTAAGCACCAAGAACAAAAAATAATAACTAACGACATTGAAATTTTGAGAAATGAATATAAACGAGTAATAAAAAAATTTAATACTATTTCTAGTAGATATACAAGAATAAAAAATATTGTTGAAGATACAATAAACAAATCTGAACAAGTGGAAATAGAAAATTATAATTTAAAACAAGAAAATGCAAGATTACAAACTGAAAATAATAAACTAAAAAACTATATAGATAAAACTTTCGAATATGTTAGTCTATTATTTAACTTTTCAAAAGAAAGACTTACAAGATTAGTAAATGATTTTATAAATAAAATAAATGAAAGAGATAGATAGAATTGTAATTTACAGTCCTATTTTATATATTTATAAAGAAAAGTGTATATCACTTTTCTTTATAAATTATTGGTTTATGAAAACCCCGTGTTTTACACGGGGTTCTAAAAGCTTCTAGCT
>CAUWNG010000019.1:0-1635 GCA_963560005.1 uncultured Clostridia bacterium | reverse complement strand
ATCCTTTTTGGTATGATTATACATTTCCAGAGAAAATAGATTTAATTTATGGGAAATTATTTGTGGATAATACACCAATAACATTGTTAAATTGTACCACTTTAAGAAAAAAATCACATATAGGTTCAGGAAGAACATCAATTTTAATAGATTGTAATTTTTGTATATATGGATTAGCATTTAAAAAAATTGAAAGGGTGACTTTTAATAAAATAAGAGTGAGGCTTACAAATTCTTTGGAATGGAGTGGCTTAAATGGTTTTATTTCACTAATAAAAAATACTACTAGAAAACAACCCATTAATTTAAGATATAAATTTAAACATAAGATTACATATAGAATAAACGAAAATATAAAATTAGAATTCATACCGTGGCTTGGAGGATATGATCCAATTATGATAAAATCAGAAAAAGTTATATACGAACAATATATGGTAGTAGAATTGACATACAAACGAGTAGAAAATTTTGTAAACATCATGCAAAATTTAAATCAAGTATTACAATTGATAGAAATGTCTACAAATCTAAATGTAGGAATTGCAAATATAGAAGTATTTAAAAATTCATTGTTTTATAAGATTCCTCAAACTAATAGAAGAAATTTTTATAAATATAGAATTTATTATGCAAAAGAGGAAGAAAATGATTTTAATAACATAGAATTAACTAAGAGAGATAATAATTTTATTTGTAATTTAAGTAATATAGTTGAAGTAGATGGACTAAAAAATTGGTTTGAAAAATATGAAGATTTGAAACCAATAATTGGATTGTATAATAAGAAATTTGAATATGATATTGGAACAGAACAGGAATTTCTTAATGTTGTTCAAGCATTAGAATTTTATCATACAAGATTTATTGCAGAAGATTTAGAAAGTTATAAACAAAAGATAGAAGAAAAATATAAAAATAGACCTATTTTATTAAACTATATATTTGATAATACACAACTTCAATCAGATTATGTTATTTTAAAAAGTAGATTGATTGATTTAATATTGAATTCCAACATATTATACTTTTTCAATCCAATAATTAATTTATGTTATTTTGCACAATCTATTACTGATACAAGACATTATTATACACATTATAATATAGGAAAAAGAGAAAAAGCATTAAAAGAAACAGAATTGAGTATTGCAACTGTTGTATTAAATACTCTATTAGAGTACTATTTATTGAAAGAATTGGGATTTGATAAACAATATTTGGATAAATTTACAAGGGACAGACTAAATCTAATAAAGAAAGTTGTTATACCATATAATGAACAAAATAATGAAACTTTATATGAAAGAGTTAATTTAGTAACAAGTATAAAAAATATTTCTAAGAATATATGTAAAGAGTGTCAATTAGGAAAGTATATTGGTGAAGAAATAATTAGAGACAATGAAAAGGATTTATGCTTTTATTTAATTACAGATAAAGGCAATTTCAAAATAAGAATTTTTAATAAAAGAAAAACTGATGATGAATGTAATAATATATTAAAAGAAGATAAGAGTCGTTTAATATATACAAGAAATCATTTTTTGGAAATAATATATTTTTATGAAAGATATAGAATAATCATAACCACCCGTAAAACGGGTGGTTTGCTCTTAGCCTAGAAGGCTATTG
>CAUWNG010000018.1:0-1924 GCA_963560005.1 uncultured Clostridia bacterium | reverse complement strand
TTTTATAACCACTAATAAAAGTAGTATAATTATTCAATAAATGAACAGAATAATATAAATTGGTGAAATGAGGTAATAAAAATGACACAAAATATAAATAGTAGTTTAGAAGAAAAATTAAATGAATTTATTGGAAGAAATGTAATTATAACTCAAGATGGATTTTTGAAAAATAAATATTCAATACATAAATTAAAATACTTTATTGAATATGAAATTTTGAATATTATAGATGAAGAAAGTAAAAATTGTCTAACGATAAACTTAAATCAAATATACAAAATGGAAATCAATGAAAAGAATATTAAATTATACTTAGATAATGATACAATAATTTGTCTTGGTATTTAAAAAGATAGACTACTAAGTCTACCTAAATAGAAATTTATTTTTGCAATTTCTCTAATTCTTCTTTATCTTTTTCATCTAAATTATTTAAGCTAAATTCTAATAAAGAAATTACAACTTTATTAAAAGATAAGTTTTTGAGATTAGCAAGATTTTGTATATCTTCTACTATATTTTCTGGCAATCTAAGAGTTTTGCTAATTCCACTATGATTTTCTGGTATTTTAAGCTTATTCATATTTGCAACCTCCTTTGCAAGATATTTTATATTAAAAAGAAATGTAAATATGCACCTATTTTTACTTGCAAATATATTACTGTTATGATAATATAATTTCAGAAAATCAAAAGAAAAAATGAAAGGAATGGATTAATTATGAAGAAACTAAAAGAAGAATTAAAGTATGGTAAAAAAGGTATTACTCTTATTTCTCTTGTCGTTACAATCATAGTATTGCTAATACTTGCAGGAGTAACAATTGCAACCTTAACAGGAGAAAACGGAATCCTAAATAGAGCAACAGAAGCAAAAAATAAAACAGAGGAATCGCAAGAGAAAGAAGGTTTAGAATTAGCTGTCACATCAAGTCAGATGGAAGATGTTAATACATTAGAAATAACAGAAGAAAAATTAAGTGATGCTATAAAACAGCAATTTGGAAATAATAAAGACTTTAGTATTACAGACAATGAGGATGGAAGTTTTTTAGTAAGTATGAATGATACACAAAGAATGTATTATATAGATGAAACAGGAGAAATAATAGATAAAATATTAAAAATAAGTATAGCTGATGAATTAAAAACTTTTAGAGATGATGTAAATAGTGGAAATACTTATGAAGATTGGTATGTTTATTTAGCGAATGATATAACATTGGATATAAATGAAGAATGGGAGCCAATAGGATTGTATTATAATGATAGTTCTAGTCCAGAAAATGAAAACAATAAACCTTTTAAAGGTATTTTCAATGGGAACAATTATCAAGTTAACGGGATTAAAATTGATACATCTAATAAATGTCAAGGAATGTTTGGTTTAGTGAATAAAGCTATTATAAAAAACCTAAAATTAGGAAAAAATAATGCTATTTCTGGAGAATTGGTTACAGCAAGTATTATTTCTTATGCATATAATGAAAGTAAAATATACAATTGCCATAATGAAGCTAATATAGTTGGAAATGGAAAAACTACAGGTGGAATCGTTGGAGTAGCAAATATGAATGTTATAGTAGAAAAATGTAGCAACAAAGCAAATATAATTGGTAAAGATGATAATGTTGGAGGAATTGTCGGCAATTGTATAAATGAAAGTATTGTCAACTCAAATTTTAATACAGGAAATATATATGGAGAAAAAAATATTGTTGGAGGATGCATCGGAACTGCTCAATCTAGTTGTCAAATAGTTAATAATTATAACATTGGTGAAATACATGGAAATAATAATTATTTAGGTGGAATAATTGGGCTCTTGAATGATTCATCAACTTTAACAAATTGTTATAATATAGGAAATATAATAGGTGGTTTAAACTTAATTAATGGCATCGCAGGAGATGTAATGAAT
>CAUWNG010000017.1:0-2086 GCA_963560005.1 uncultured Clostridia bacterium | reverse complement strand
TAGTGTAAACAAAAAAGTTGACAGAAAAAAGTAATAAGTAAATCATAAATTACAAGTTATAGCAGAAAAATATCCACAAGAGTTAAAAGTATATGAGGATTCAACACCTATAGTTTTAAATCAAGAAGAAATGATACAACTAATGGAATTAAAAAAAATTGATGAAAAAGTTAGGGCAGATGAAGTAAAGGTATATTTTAAAATGGGTATAAATGAATTTTTAATTAAATAGAACAAAATATAGAAGTAAGTCGAATATGATTTACTTCTTTTTTTTTAGAAAAGGAGTGATGATATTATGCAAAAAAAAGAATTATTAGAACAAATAGGAAAATTAAATATGAAAATTGCATCATCTAATAAAGAATTAGAAGATTTAGAACTTGAATATAAAAAGAAAAAAATTGAATTGAGAAAATACAAAAATGAAAGAATAGGCTTACAATTAGAACTTCAAGAAATTGAACTTGATTCTAATAAAAATGTGATAAGTGAAAAAAAAGTTAAAAGAATACAGAATAAAATTGTAGAAAAATATTGTAATGGTTACGATAATGAATATTATACACAGGAAAAAAATTATTCCAGAATAGATGACTCTTATATAAATTATATGAGAAAGAATGTTGTACCATATAATGATTAAATTTATATAAGAATATAAGAAAGGAGAAAAAATGGAAGAAAAATTATATAAGAAATTAGAAATAGAATTAAAATATTTCAAAGATAAAATAAAAGAAAAAGGTATTGATTATGTAATAGATAGAGCTTATGAATTGACGGCAAAGCAGGAAATAATTGATAGTATTATGTACGATCATCAGTTATCTAAAACCGAAATAAAAGCACTTTTATCAAGAGATAATGTACTAGATGAAATGTATGATGATTGGTTAAGTTTTGATGGAAATATGAGAGAACATATTAATTATTCTGTTGATAAGTCATTAGGTATAATTACTGAAAATTATAAAAAAGATAAGGTAAAAACAAAAAATGATGCAAGATAGGAGGTGCAATATGTCGAAATATGTACCAAAAGAGTTAGTAAAAAAAGCAAAAGAAATTGATTTATTGACTTATTTTATGAATTATAATCCAAGTGAATTAGTGAAAAAAGGTATAGGTACTTACTCATTAAAGACACATGATAGTGTCATTATAAGTAATGGATTATGGCATAGATTTTCAACAAATGAGGGTGGAAAAACAGCACTTGATTATCTTATGAAAGTGGAAAAAATGTCACTACAAGAGGCAGTAAAAAGTATTTTAAATATGGAAATAGTAAAATATATTGTACCAAAAGAAGAACTGAAAGAGAAAAGACAAATTGTTATTCCCATTAAAGCAAATACAAATAAACAGGCAATTGATTACCTTAAAAATCGTGGTATTGATGAAGAAATAATACAAGAATGTGTTGATAAAAAGTTGATTTATCAAGAAGATAAAACAAATAATATTGTTTTTTTAGGATACGATAATGACGGAAATATTAAGTATGCAGGATGTAGAAGTACAAATAATAAAAGAATAATGAGAGATGCAAAAGGTAGTTCAAAAGAGTTCTCTTTTAGAATGTTAAGCAATATAAAAAACAATACTATACATATTTTTGAAAGTGCAATAGATCTATTATCTTATGCAACAATGCTTAAAATAAAAGGATATGATTATAAAAATCATAATCTTATTGCACTTGCAGGAGTGTATCAACCAAGTTCAAACATAGAACAAAGTAAAGTACCAATAGCATTACAAAATTACTTGAATAAATATAAAGATGTACAAGATATAGTATTACATTTTGATAATGATAGAGCAGGAAGAGAAGCAACAAAGGCAATGATTATTGCATTAAGTAAGTACAATGTTTATGACATACCTGCTCCTTATGGTAAGGACATAAATGATTATTTATGTTATAAATTAGGACTAAAAAAAAGACAAGAAATTGAACAATATAAATATCAAAAAGTACAAAATAGGTAAAATAAAAGGTACAATAAAATTTTGTAAAAATGAATTTCTTGTCCTAGCAAGCACTGAATTTGTTCACACGAAAATATCGTGTTTCAAA
>CAUWNG010000016.1:0-2133 GCA_963560005.1 uncultured Clostridia bacterium | reverse complement strand
CAATAGGAGGGCAGATAATGGATGAAAAATACATAGAAAAAATAATTTCAAATGAACAAAGTACAAAATCTGCACACAAAAGAATTGATGACACAGAAAATAGAATTGATGAACTGGAAAAAACCTATGCAATTATGCAAAAAATGGATTATAGAATGAGCAATGTAGAAGACAATGTAAAAAATATAAGTCAAAAGTTAGATAATAATTTACAAGAAATAATAGCAACAAAACATCAAAGTGCAAATGAAAAAGGTAAGAAATGGGATAAATTCATTGATTATCTTTTTTATGCTTTTGTAGGTGCAGTCATGGTATTAGTATTATCAAAAATAGGATTAGGTTAGGAGGTGGAAGTTATGGAGTTAACAGTAGAAATCATAATGGCAGTAGCAACAGCTATTGTAACAGCTTTTGCAGGGTCATTAGCCAAAAGGTTTCATTGGGCAACAGAAGATTATATTCCTTATCAAAATATTATAATTGGAGTAGTATCGGGAATATTATGTTTTGTAACAGGATTAATCCCTAATATTATAACAGCTTTAATTTTAGGCGTTTTTTCTGCTACAGCATCAGGTGGACTTTATGATGCTACCAAAACAAAGAAAAATTATTAATACTAAAATAAAATGTATGTGTTTATAAAATACTGGAAGAAAATTTAAAAATCTTCCAGTATTTATTTTATTAAAGAAAGGATGATTTTTTATGGAAGAAGAAGTTGTAAATTACGACCCAGAACTTGCAGAATTGAATCTAAAAGAAAACTCTTTTGAAGAACTTGATGAAATAGAAGAAGGAATTGGAGAAGTAAAAGAAACTGATGAATTTTATCAGGGAGAGGAAGGTGTTGAATAATGTTAGTAACAAAAGTAGAAATGCCTTCTAGTAAATATGCTAGAAAATGTCCTTATGGAATGACACCACAAGGTATCACAATTCATAATACGGCAAATGATGCTTCAGCAATGTCTGAAATTTCTTATATGATGAATAACAATAATCAAGTTTCTTTCCACGAAGCTATTGATGATTATAGAGTAGTACAAGGAATTGAACATAATAGAAATGCTTGGCATGCAGGAGATGGACACGGGTTTGGAAATATGAAAACAATTGGAATAGAAATCTGTTATAGCAAAAGTGGAGGAGAAAGATTTGAAAAAGCAGAAAGAAATGCGGCAGAAAGAATTGCTTATTTAATGAAACAATATGGTTGGACTTTAGATAATATAACAGATGCTAGACATACAATAGGAACACATCAAAATAGAAGTGGAAAATATTGTCCGCACAGAACATTAGATAATGGACTTGAAAGATTTTACAATATGATTAGGGAAGAATATAGAGAATTGACAGGAGAAAATGCAAATGGAACACCTAACATAAATGTAGATAATACTACTAATAATACTGGTAGAAGCATAGGAGATAATGTTACCATAAATGGTGTTTATACATCTTCATCGTCTACTAAAAAATTGAATCCAGCAGTAAAAAGTGGTATGATAACAAGAATTATACCAGGAGCAAAAAATCCTTATTTATTGAATAATGGAAATATTGGTTGGGTAAATGAATCTTGTATAGTTAGTAGTTCAAATTCACAAGCACAAAATAATAACACAAATGTAGCACCTAATATATCAGTAGGAAGTACCATAACATTATCAGCAAATGCTACAAATTATGCAACAGGACAAAAAATACCAGCAGTTTATAAAAATAGAAACTATACTATAATGCAAGTTGGTAATGGTAAAGTATTACTAAAAGAATTATATTCTTGGGTATATACAAAAGACTTAGTTGGCTATGGTGCTAATAATAATGTTGCATCTAATAATTCTAATTATGTGTTAGGACTATACATTGTAAATACATCCTCAGGACTAAATGTAAGAAGTGGACCAGGAACTAATTATGGAGTAAAAAAGGCATACACAAATGGCACTAAATTTGATACTTATGAGATAAGAGGCGAATGGGCTAGAACTCCAAGTGGATGGGTAAATCTAAAATATTGTAAATTAGTAAGAAAATATTAAATTAATAGAGGAGAATTGCTCCTCTATTGTATATTTTTTAATTTTTGTTGTATATTATATAGTAAATCAAATGCATCTT
>CAUWNG010000015.1:0-2137 GCA_963560005.1 uncultured Clostridia bacterium | reverse complement strand
TATTGTATATTTTTTAATTTTTGTTGTATATTATATAGTAAATCAAATGCATCTTTGCAAGTGATATTATCAAAATTAATATTTTGTATAGTTTTTATAATATTGTCATACGGTGTATTTTGATTATTTGATGCAGGAGTAGACACAATTTCATATGGTATATTATGAGAAGATAGTAAATTTGTGTATTTATCTAGTTTGGCGATTGGAAAACCACATTTTACTATTTCAGGACTTAAATCAGTGAGTTTTAGTCCAATTGCATTTGAGACTATTCTTGCATCTTCATTTAAAATATTGTAAAAAATACCAACTTTAAAAATATAAATTTTTTTGGAATCTTTATTTTTTAATTCGTTATATTGCTTTAGTAATTTGCTCATCTTTCTTTACCTTCTTTCTAATAGTTCTTTTTCTAACAATAATATCTCCAGGTTCACAATCTAGTATTTCACACATTTTTTCTAAAGTATCGAAATGTATTCCAGTAGTTCGATTGTCCATTAAATGACTAAGTGATTGATAACCACCTTCCATATTTTTAATAAACCAATATTTTGTTTTTTTCTTTTCTTTTAAAATTTCATTTACTCTTAGGTATATCATTTTATTCACCACCTCTCTATAATAATTATTTTAGAACAAACTTAGACTTATTTTAACTACAATAAAGTTAAGTGTAGCAAAGAATAACTATTTTACAATACAGGTAGAAAATGATATAATGCTTCTATAAAGAGGTGTGGTATATGGAAACAAATGACATTATTGAAAGATTAGATTATATAAAAAATTCAATAGAAAATGAAGAATACGAGAAAGCAATTGTATGTATAGAAAAAATGAAATATGAATTATTTAAAAAACAAAATGTAACAAGTGAGTATATGGATAAATTAATAAATCAATTAAAATGAAAGTCGAAATATGTCGAATAATGTAAGTCAACAATACCAACATAAAGAGAACTTTTTACCTAATGGCTAGCATAGTTATTATAAATTACATAATATGGTAAAATAGAATAAGAGATATCTCTAATATTTCTAAAAGGAGGAGTATTATGAGAATGAATTTATTTGATAAAATTTTAGCATATATTTTTAAAAAATATACTAAAAAAGTGTATAGAAAAGGTGTTATTGATGGCTTTAATTGGAAACAATAATTTGTTACTACCCTGTTACTAATTTGTTACTAACAGGGTAGTTTTTCATAGTTTTAGATAGCTCTTGAAAACTATAAAAAATATTGATAAATCAATGAAATGCACTATTATCAACATATATAGAAAATACAAAAAAAGATAGAAATATTACAAAACTGTAAGACAAATGTAAGTTAATTCGATGGAAAGAATATAAAGAAAAGCTTATAATTAAGCTATAAATTGAAAGGAGTTTTTAGTTATGGAGAAAGTATTAGAAGTAAAAAACATAGAGAAATACTATGGAAATAAATCAAATCTAACTAAAGCAATAGATAACATTAGTTTTGATGTTCAAAAAGGAGAATTTGTTGGCATTATGGGAGCAAGTGGCTCTGGAAAAACAACATTATTAAATTGTATCTCTACAATTGACAAAGTAACAGCAGGGCATATTATTATCAACAATCAAGACATTACAAAACTTAAAGGTAATAATTTAAATAAGTTTAGGAGAGAAGAATTAGGTTTTATTTTTCAAGATTTTAATTTACTAGATACTTTAACAGCTTATGAAAATATTGCTTTAGCATTAACAATACAAAAGGTAAATTCAAAAGAAATAGACAAAAGAGTAAAAGAAATAGCACAAAAACTAGATATAACACAGATATTAAATAAATACCCATATCAAATATCTGGAGGACAAAAACAAAGAGTTGCCTCTGCAAGAGCTATTGTTACAAATCCCAAATTAGTATTAGCAGATGAGCCAACAGGTGCGTTAGATAGTAAAGCGGCTAGACAACTATTAGAAACATTTGAATACTTAAATCAAAAACTAGATACAACTTTTTTAGTTGTTACCCACGATGCTTTTTCTGCAAGTTATGCTAATAGAATTATATTTATAAGGGATGGAAAAATTTTCAATGAACTTGTAAAAGGAAATGATACAAGAAAACAATTTTTTGAAAAAATAATAGAAGT
>CAUWNG010000014.1:0-2603 GCA_963560005.1 uncultured Clostridia bacterium | reverse complement strand
CAAGTCACAAGTTAAAATACTATTTTTAGGGTGTCCTAATCAAAAACTATTGACAACAAAATATATTAATAATAAATGAATTTTGGTAAATAATATAAAAATAAGGAGAGAAATTTTATGTTTAAACCAACAGCTATTTATTATGAAAAAAATATTATAGATTATCCTTTAGGAAAAGAATTAATGAATAAATATTTGGAAATTCCTAAAATAGAAATAGAGAATCATAATAATATTGAAGAAATGAGAAAAAAAGAAAATAAGGATTTTCCAAAGATGAAAAGAAATTTAGTAATAGGTATTAGAAAAACTCACAAATTTGTTCCAAATCATAAAACTTCCGATTTTTTAGTTCCGTATACTTCATCTGGCTGCATTGCTTCATGTATGTATTGCTATTTAGTTTGTAATTATAATAAATGTGCGTATTTAAGATTATTTGTAAACAGAGAACAAATGTTAGATAAAATAATAAAAACTTCACAAAATTCTAGTAAAGATTTAACATTTGAAATTGGTAGTAATAGTGATCTTATTTTGGAAAATTCTATTACAGGCAATTTGATTTGGACAATTGATAATTTTAAAAATGTAGATAAAGGATATTTAACATTTCCAACTAAATTTGATATGATAAATGATATATTGCCTTTAAAACATAATGGAAAAGTTATTATAAGAATGAGTGTAAATCCAGAAGAAATAATTAACAAAGTTGAATTTGGAACTTCACGATTAAAATCTAGAATAAATGCCATAAATAAATTAAAAGAAGCAGGGTATAAAGTGGGAATACTAATAGCGCCAGTAATTATGTTAGATAATTGGCAAAAATTATATTTAGAGTTAATTCAAACATTGAATATAGAATTATCAGAAAAAGTAAAAAAGGATGTATTTTTTGAAATTATATTCATGACTTATAGTTTTGTTCATACAAAAATAAATGAAGAAGCATTTCCAAATGCTATTAATTTATATAATAAAGAACTAATGACAGGTAGGGGAAAAGGAAAATACATGTATAAAGAAAATTTTAGAGAAGAAGGTAAAAATTTTTTTATAGATGTAATGCATAAATATTTTCCATTTAATAAGATAGAATATATTGTGTAGCAAATATTTAACAATATTTGACAAAATAAAAAGTAACCTTTATAAGTAATAATTCATAAAATATATAAACAAAATGAAGTTATAATTGAGCATAAAGCTCGAATGGAGGATTTGTATGGATTATGAAATTATGATGAATGGAAATGTTAAAATAGGTGAAATTGCACCAGATTTTGAAGCTGTAACAACAATTGGTAATATTTCTTTAAACGACTATAAAGAAAAATGGATAGTATTATTCTCTCATCCAGGAGACTTTACCCCAGTAAAGTCTTACAATTTGGGGAAATATGAAAACGCTTGATATTGCTTAACATTTATTTAGTTGATAACTTACTCTAAAATGAATAAAAAATGGCACAGAATCGATTGTAAGGAGATTGATTAGGAAGATGAACTAAATAATGAAAGAATTTAAAGGAATATGGATACTATATGAAATATTAACAGATATAAAATTAAATGATAAAGAAAAAATAGTATATTCAATGATTATATATTTGAGTAAAGAAAGAGAATGTACAATAACAAATTTATATATAAATGAATTATTAAATATTTCAAAAGTACAATCATCAAGAATAATAAATTCATTAAGGAAAAAGTTGTATATAAGAGTAGAAATGGTTTATAAAGAGAATTCAAAAGAAATAGCATTAAGAAAAATTCTACCTATATACAAAATAGTAAGTTGTTGTTTATAATAAATTCCGAAAATTTATAAATTTTATAGACAAAGTTAAAATAATATTGTAGAATAATTACTATAGGAAATGATGATAAGCAGATGTGGTTTTGCCACCAATTTTACGAATTTTCGTAGGAAGGGTGGTGATGTTTATGGTTAAAGTGATACTATTTTTAATATTATCCTTAATGTTTTCTTTAACATTAAACGTTGCCTTGACAGCAGTTCTATATAAGAACTGGGTTGATAAGCAACTACATAAATAAAAAATAAACCATTCTGCTTAGCCGAGCTAATGGTTTATTAAATCTTTATATCGGCAAAACCACGTTTGTGGATTTGTCATTTCCTATATTTATTATAATCTATTTATAAGTAAAAAGTCAATAAATACGATAAAATTTTGTATAAAATTTATAGTGAATAGAATATGAATTTGAAATTATTTTAGTTTATAATAGTTTTATAAAAAAATTAAGGAGGAAGTTTATATGGAAAATCGAGAAGTTAAACCATTTACAATGTGGAGACATTTTAAAGGAGCAAGATCATTTGTAATTACAGTAGCTCAACATAGTGAAACAGGAGAGAAATTAGTAGTTTATCGTTGTATGGATAATAATGGAAAAACTAATCACAAAGATGGTATATACGCAAGACCATTAGATATGTTTTTATCTGAAGTAGACCATGTAAAATATCCTGATGTAACTCAAAAATATCGTTTTGAAGAAATTATAGATGAGTAATACAACTTACAAATTATAAAGGAGTCAAAATTAATATGGAAAGAAAAGTA
>CAUWNG010000013.1:0-2615 GCA_963560005.1 uncultured Clostridia bacterium | reverse complement strand
TTAAACTATTTTCTCTTTCTAAATATTGTTCTAATTTTTCAATAATATTCTCTCTAGTATTATTAAAATGTGGTGGTAAATTTTTTATTGCAATTAATAAATTTTCATAACTTGTTGGATTTTCTAAATATATTTCTTTAATTTTTTCTTTATCATACTCGTTTTGATAATATAAACTTTCCTCTTTCTCTTTAAAAATTGAATCTAATATCGAATTATTAATCAAACTTGTAAATTCTATATTTTTATTCATATTTTCCCCCTTCTTTCTATATTATATTATGACTCTCATAATATATTAACATGGATTCCATGATAATATCAATAAAAATTGCAAAAAATATATTAAAGGATGGAATTTTTATGAATAAATATAAAAATAAAAGTAATATTTCTGGAAAAATTATTCATGACAGTAGAATTGAACATAACTTATCACTTGAGAAATTATCTAATAAACTTGAGTTATTAGGTGTAACATTATATCCAAATGATATTTATTTAATAGAAAAAGAACAAAGAATTGTAAAAGATTTTGAATTAATGGCTATTTGTAAAATTCTTGATATTGATATAAAAAATATAAAAGAAAATTTATAGATTATATTAGTTCATAGATTCTAGTTTAATAATACGCACAATTTCTTCAATTATATTTTTATTAGTAAAGTAATAGCTATCATATTCAAAACCAAATACTCTTTTAAAATTTTCTAATGCTTTATTTTCTATTCTTGTATTTAAAGCATAAGATATATCATTTTTAACTTGTTTTGGAGTTATATTGCCATATATTTTGGCAATTTTTTCATATATATCATTAATTACAATAATGTCATTATCAGCCATTGTTATTATTTGAATTGCTTTATTAATATATTTTGTACCTCTATGACTTGTATTTAATCCAATTGAACGAAGAATATTAAATATTGTTATAACTTGTTTAGGATTAATTTTAGTCTTTTCTTTTAACCCTTTCATAAATTCCTCCAAAACTTCTGTATACTCAATGATACATAAATCTTTAAATTATTTGTAATATTAATATAACAAGCTTATTTCAACAAGTCAAAAAATTAAAACTTGCGTGATATGCAATAAAATTTGCATGTAATGCAAGTTTTTTTATGTAAAATGGTTGTTTTTCTATGAAAATATCATTAATTTAGTATAAATTTTATTATTTTTCACAAAATATTGCATATAGTGCAAAAAAATACACGGAGAGTGAGCAACCCCCGTGTTTTAATGCTTTAAATCTTAATCTTTAAAGCTATAATTAACCTAAACTATTGCGATTAGTTTAGACTAACTAACTAAATTATAACTTAAATCTATATAAATTTCAATAATTCCTATAAAGTTTGGGGGAAATTTCTTCCCCCATTAGCTGAATGACTATTTCTTGTTAGTGAAGATTATCCACCTGGGCAACCGACCACCGTAGCACTCTAAATCTTTCATTTGCTCACTCTCCTGTATATGGATTCCTTATGTAAAAACTCAATGTATATAATACGAAAAGTAAGCAAAGCTAAAATCTCGTATCTAAAAAATCCAGGCAATCGCAATACCTGAATGTTAACATTGAACACCAAGCATTACGCTTGTGGAATGGATTGATTAATTAAGATTTCAAAGCCATTCTTTTTACTATAAAGTTATATTAATTATAGCATTTTTTTATGTCAATTTCAAATTTTATTACTATACCAAGCTATTTGCCCATCACTTCTGTTGAAAACAATGTAAAAAAATGGTATAATTGAAGTGTATATATTTATTAAAGGATGTGATTCTATGGCAGAATTTAATAAATCCGAATTTGGAGAACGATTGAAGAAATTTAGAAAAATAAAAGGATTAAGTCAAGAAAATTTAGCAATGACAATTGGAAAAAATGCCTCTACTATTGCTAGGTTTGAAAGTGGCGAACTTATTCCAAATGCCGAGCAAATATTCTTACTATGCAGAGAACTAGAAATCAATGAATCAGAATTATTTACTCTTAATAATAAATTTATAAATAAAGCAGAAAATATAAATCCTTTTGAAACTAATACATTATATATTTATTATAATGGTTACTATCCTTCTTCCAAAAAATTTGATAAGTGTAAATTTAAAATAAATATAATTACAAAATCAAATTATTGTGAATTAGAATTTGTTGATTATAAAACAAATAAAATATACATGACTGGTTATATAGAAACAGATAACTTTATGGCATTTTTACGATTTAATAATTATAAACCTACTAGCCCTCGTCTTGAATGCACGCAAATAGATATTAATATAGCAAATGGCACCAATAGATTAATGAAAGGAATTTTATTCTGTACTAATGGTAAATATGAGCCTAGCAGTAGAAAATGCTTTATTTCTAAATATGATTTAGAATTTACAGATGAAATGTTAAAAGATTTAAAAATAACAAATGAAGAATTTGAAAAAATGAATGAAGTAAATATCTGCTATTTAGATATAGAAAATAAAGAAGATTTCGAAGAATAAGTAAAAATATATATAATACCTTTAATTGTGCTAAATAAGTGCATTTAAAGGTGTTTTTTATGTTTGTACGTAAAATTAATTTAAAAATTGTTGAA
>CAUWNG010000012.1:0-2695 GCA_963560005.1 uncultured Clostridia bacterium | reverse complement strand
TGTTTTTTCCAAGTTTCAAAATCTTGGGCAAGCTTTTTATTGTCTTTATTTTTTCTAACTTGCATAAATTTTTGCTGATAAGTTCTTCTATATTCTCCCATAGCCTTATTTTGTTTTAATCTTTCAGTATAAGATTGAAAAGCACCTAAATCTCTACAAGGTTTTGAATTTTCTTTTGGATAATCACAATAAATTTCATCTACTTTTGAGGTTGGAATAAAGTACATTCCACAATTTTGACATTTTTTAATTGGATAGTTAGGTGTTTTTGAAAGTTCTTCAAGTATAGCATAGCAAATACTTGATAAATCTGTACTTTTATGTGTATCACTCATTGAAAGCACCATATTTTTTTCTTTTAATGTATCTAATAAATCGTATTCACTATTTTTTCCAATTTCTTGATATTTTCTTGAATAACTATCTCTCATGATAAAGTCATTTTTATAATATGTATATAATTTGCCCATTCTTTTTATTAAGTAAACAGCAAATCGTTCAGCATATGTATATTTTTCCAATCTACTATCATTATCTAAATTATAAATATATGTAACTGCTTTTATTAGTTCTTGTTGTAAGTCAATTAAATTTTCTTGTAAATCTTTAAATATTTTAGTAGTTGCTTTTAAATAATTCTCATCACTGCCATAATTATTGCTTAACTCAAATTTATAATTTTTATCTAAATCTTTTAATATTTCAAATCCATAAGCATAAAAGAAAGTTTTGTTAGCCATTTCGTAGTTAGATAAATCAGCATTTAGAAATCTTAAAAGCATAAGACCTAATTTTTCATAAAAAGGAAAATAGATACTAGCAGGGTGTTTCAATCCATTGTCTGTTTTTTCTGTTTCTTTAAAATATACATCTCTTAATTTATTTTCTGTATCTAAATGATAATCAGCTTTATAAAAATATAAAGGTGTAGCATAATATTCTTTTTTAGTTTCAGTATTAAACCAAAAGTAGAAATCATCAAAAAAGGTTACTTCTGGTAGTTCCATAACTTTTTTATCTCCCTTCTAAAAAGTAAATTTTATCAAAAGCAATAAACAATCTAAAAAAAATAATAAATTGTTATTGACATTCTATATTTATTATACTATAATACTAATATAATTACAATACTTTTTCCAAAACTAATTGCTAAAAACTGTAGATAAAAAATTCATTAAATAATGAGAAAGGTCTGTAATAATAATGAGTTTAAGGTTTTAAACAAACTATTAACAACACAGTAAAGTGATTTTTTTATTATTTATTTTTTGTTTTTATAATGGGTGTGAAATTGTAGTTTGTTGAAATAGAGAAGTTGTAAAAGAATGGAGGTGTTAAAAATAAAAACAAAATCAAATAACAAAGATACGAAAGACAAAATAACCCAATTATTCTTTGCAGAACATTTAAGACCAGTAGATATATCAAAGAAATTAAAAGTTGGTATGCCATATATAACAAAAATAATTCAAAAAGATTCAAGATATATTGAAGAAAAAGAGACAAGAAGGTTATCAAATAAAGAAAAAAATAAAATTCAAAAACGAATGTATGCACAAAATAAAAGAAAAAAAGAAAAGCAAGAAAAACAAGAATATCAAAAATTATTAGTACAGATAAATAGAGATAATGAATATTTATCTACTAAAAAGAAAGAAAATAATTTACAATTTGCAAATTGGAATAGAAGTGCTTATGAATATGACAAAGATAGTAGTGATTTAGTATTAAAGAATGATATAAATACTGGATTTAATGCTGCTAAAAGAGTTAGTAATATTGTAAATCCAAATACAATAAAGAGCAATAAAATTTATGTTTAATAGTATACTTTGAAGAAATCAAGGTGTATTTTTTTTGCTCTAATTTTTAAGAAAAGGGGTATTAGAAAGATGAATTTATTTATCAAGAATTTTGGAAAATATATTGAATAGCAGTAGGTTGAAAGTTTATATATAACTGAATTATAACCATAAATAGCTATTCAAGGAAAGGAATAGGTATTTAAATGAAACAAGAATATAAGATAAAAGAAGTATTTGATGAAAATGCAAAAACAATACAAGAAAAGTTACAAGAAACATTTATAAATTATTTAATAGAGAAAGTTAATAAATAGTTGTATAGGCTAATTTATGTGTGTTTAATATATGTAAATTAGCCTAAATTTGTAAAATACAGTTGAAATATTTTTGTATAGATTGTATAATTCAGTTGTAAGTTGGATAGGAGGAAACCTATTGTTATTAGAAAGAGAGGTTTAAATGATAACAATAGCAAATCCTGAAAAATATATAGCAGGGTTATATGAAAGATTATCCAATGAAAATATTGAAGTCGGTAATGGCGAAGTAATAGTAACAAACGAAGATGAGCGAGAAAGTGGAAGTATCAGCACACAAAAACTATTTTTAAGAAACTTTTGTAAAGACAACAATATACGAATATATGATGATTACACAGATGACGGAGTTTCTGGAGCAACTTTCGACAGACCAGACTTTAATAGAATGATTAAGGACATTGAAAATAAGAAAATCAATTTAGTAATAGTAAAAGACTTATCTAGGTTTGGAAGATTATCAAGTAAAATATCGTACTATTTAGAAGAATTCTTTATTGAAAAAGGTGTAAGATTTATAGCAGTAACAGATGATATAGACACAGGACATATTGAAACATCAGAAGAAATGGT
>CAUWNG010000011.1:0-3969 GCA_963560005.1 uncultured Clostridia bacterium | reverse complement strand
TTACAAAAATAGGTTTACATGGAAATTTAACAAATTATAATTTTATAAAAGAGTAAAAAATGTACAAAATCATTACATTAATTGTAATATTTAGTTCGTACGTTAAACTGTAAAAAGTACGGATGAATCAAAAGATAAAGACCTCCTATTATATAATTATTTAGAAATTGCATATTTTCAAAACATAGGAGGTTAATATATTAATTTACCAATTAAAGTACTATAATAATAAATTATATTAGCACCTTTTATGGTGCTTTCCTTATATTTCTATATTACACTCTTTTTCTCTTTCTTCGTGTTTAATTTGTTTTTCTGGATCTATAAAAGTATTTGTTTCCTTTTGAAAATTTTTAACTAAATTATCTTCTTCAGCAATATCGAATTTTTTACAAATCCAAGAAATAAATTTTTCAAGGGTATTCCAAAACTTATCTATTATTTTGTGTAAATGGTTATTCTCTTTTTCTAAGTTGTGAATTTTGTTGTGATATTTATGCTCTAATTCAAAAGATTTTTCTTTGTATTCTTCCTCAAGTTCGTCTTTTCTATTGTTAAAATTAAAATCCAAATTATTACTTTTCTTTTTATATTCTTTTTCTAAATGTTTTACTGTATTATGTAGTTCTTCATTATCTGCAAGTATTTTATCTCTTTCATTTTGATATTTTTCTACTTCATCTATAACTTTTGCTTGTTTTGATAATTCCTTATGCAATGAAACATTATCTTGATATAACTCTTGTATCAATTCATCTTTTGGCTTTATAATTTCATTACAGATTTTTTCATCTCTATTTATCATAACTTTTCTAATATCTTTTATATTTAGAACTTCTGGCAATTCTAATTTTATATTTTTTAATGTTTCTTTTGTTTGTTCATAATTAGTTATATTTTTATATTCTTTAAGGGTATAATGAACTCTTCCTGTTTCTTCCTTTGGTAATCCTCTTTGCAATTCAAATCCGTTCGATACCATATATTCAAAAAAAGCATTTTGTAATTGTCTATAACTATCTTTTGCTTTCCAAAATTCACTACAAGCTAATTTATCAATAGGATTTCCTTTTCTATCTGTTGTATGAACAACAGGCAAAAAAAGTAAGTGCATATGAGGAGACTTCTCATCATAATGCACTTTGGCAGACAAAATATACTTTTCGCCTAGATCTTTATATTCACATGTATTTGATAAACTAAAAGTGGTCCGTTTTTCAATTATTATTAATTGAAATTTTGGTCCACTTTTAGTTTATCAAAAACATCACAAATTTATATGCAGTAGCAAAATATCTTTTTGTTTCTTCTTCGCCTATTCGCTTAAAGAAATCATTATCTGATGTAATCATATATTCACAAGCTATATTACTTACTGTTTTTATTTGTCCTTTTAAATCATATTCTTTTATTATCTTATCAAATTCTTTTACATAGTTAAATTCTGGTTCTTTTAATGAATAGTTTAAATATGATTTTGTCTTATCTATATCTTTATTAGAATAATGTTTATTTTTTCTTTCATTATGGCGATATACTGCCATTAAATTTTCTCTTTTGTATTTTGCATTTCTTATTATTGCATAACTCATATATAACCTCCTTGCCCGTGTTATTTCACACAAATAAAATTTCTTCTTTGAACTCGCTCAAATTGCACTTTTTAAAATGTGCTGTAAACACACTACAATACTTTTTTTAGCCGATGGCAAAAAGTATTAGTGTGGCAGGGAAAAATTTATTTTCCCAACACCCCTTTTCCTAAAAAATATGTTGATATTTTTTAGGTTTTTAGAATAGATTTGCTATTCGCAACTTTATTCTAAAAAAAAATCAGCCACTAAAGTAGTTTATCTACCGCCGTTGCTGATTTTCTGTATGCAAATGCTTATTCTTTTATTAGTATATCTGCATTTGCATATAGTTTAGTAAAGTCATAGCCAGTATAATCTCGTTCTTCAAAGTTAGCCTTATTCTTTTTGTAAATTTTGTTGTTGCTATTATATTTATATTTATATTTTTATTATTATATTTATTATCCTTAAACTTTTCTTCAATAGGGGTATTGAAGTTTTGTTGGAGAGGGTATTTAACTTTTGTTAAATAGGTATCATTATTTTTTACTATTGGTATTAGTTTTCTCATTTCTATTTGTTTGCTATTTTCTTTGTAAATCAATTCAATGCTAATATAATTCTTATTTTTTAATGAATTTATTAATTTTGATACTTGTGTTATTGATATATTCAATAATTTACTTATAGATTTATTAGTTAGATAACAATAATCGTTTTCTTTGCTTAAATATAAAATTATTGCATATATATTCTTTTCTTTATCACTTAACTTTTTATCTGTTAATATTTCTATTGGTATCCATACACCTTTTAAATTCAAGTTAGACATTCCCTCACCTTCTTCCGTTTATTCGCTTTATTTTCAATTTTTAGCCTTTTTAAATTGTTTTTGATATAACTTTATATCTTTTTTTATGTAGATAAAAAATTTTCATAAAAATAAGCCTTGAACTTATTTCTAAATTCAAAGCTATTTTTAATTCTAATTTTCTCAACATTGTCGAGAAAATTCCATACATAATTAGAATTTCATATCATTAGCTATCTTCTTCATTTATATCAATGTGTAAATTCAAATCTTCCTCTGTTGGCAATGCTTCTATTATTTCTTTTGGTAATATTTCAAAAGAAGATACACCTATTGGATTTTCGACACTATTTAATGAATATTCAACTGTTAATCTATTCTTTCCTTTGCATAGTATTAATCCTATTGTATCATTATCTTTATCTGTTTTTAATATGTTATTTACAGCATTTATATAAAAGTTCATTTTCCCTGCATACTCTGGTTTAAATTCTCCTATTTTCAATTCAATTACTACATAACATCTTAATTTTAAATGATAAAATAACATATCTATAAAATAGTCTGTATTATCTACTGTTATTTTATATTGATTTCCTACAAAACTAAATCCTTTCCCTAGTTCAATCAAAGTATCTTTAATTCTTTCAACTAAAGCGTCTTCAAGTTCCGTTTCCATATATTTTTCTTTTAATAATGGTAAATTAAATATATATGGGTCTTTTTGCATATTATTTGCTAAATCACTTAAAGGAGGAATCAATTTCTCTTTGAAGTTATTATCCTTAATTTGCTTTCCTTGTCTTTCATACAATTTTGTATCAATTTGAACTGCCAAAACATCAACAGACCAACCATTTTCCACACACTTTTCCATATACCATAATCTTTCATCTGTATCTTTTATTTTATCTAAAATAAGTATATTGTGCGACCATGGAATTTGTGCAGATGCTATCTGCACTTTTTCATCTGTACTTAATTCCTTATAAAACTTTTTCATATTTTTTATATTTCTTACTGAAAAACCCTTTATGTTTGGAAATTCAACTTTCATTGCAATACTTAAATTTTCTATAAATTTATTACCCCAAGAAGATTTTTCATATACTAATTTTCCCACATAATAATATAAATCTATTAGCCTTTTATTCGCATCGCTCATTATTAATGTTTGTGTTTTATAAATTTCACTTTTTATGCTTTCTACAATTTGTTTAAAATCTTTTTCTAACATTTTATTTTCTTCCATATAATCACTCTTTTCATTTTTGATTTTTTATATTTTTATACATTCAGCTATTTATATTTTCTAAATTGTGCAGACGGTGTCTGCACAATTTAATGTTCTATAAGCATTATAACATTTATTTTTTTTAAATTCATTAAAAATATGAAAAAAACAAATTTATATTATTAAAATATCAAAAAAGATGAAATTGTATTTATTTTTTACAATTCATCTTTTAAATATGTGAAAATTTTATTTTTACTAAATTGTTGTTAGGAGGAAACCTTTGCTATTACTACATTTTATTTTTTCGTCATAAGAGAACAAAATTGTTACTGCAAGTGCTATTAATG
>CAUWNG010000010.1:0-4151 GCA_963560005.1 uncultured Clostridia bacterium | reverse complement strand
TCTTCCATTATTATTAGAATTTGGTATTACATTTATTCTTGTGTCTACTATATCGTCATTTCTGCAAGAGCAATCACTATTCCTTACCCTTATTACACCATTTATAACATTAGTATTTTGACAACTGCAATTCCAATTTCCTGTTTCTTGACAATTGCCATTTGAATTTATTGTTAATAAATCATTTCTTCCATCATTCATATTACAACAATTTGAATTATTTCCACACCTACTATTTATAGTTAACAAATCACCATTATTGTTTCTATTACAGCCACTATTTATTGTTAGCAAATTACCATTACTATTTCGATTACAATTACTACTTATCGTTAATAAATTGCCATTATTATTTTCTCTAAGCCACTTACATATTAAACAGGTAATAAATGCAGTTATATAACTTATTATTGTATATATAATAGTAATAACTAGGATAATTAAATTATTTGCTATAAAGGCTAATAACAGACCAATTACAAATATTATTGCCGCAACTAATATTGGATTTTTTAAAATTTTTTGTAAGGCTATAGATATAATAATAACTGCTAGTGGAAATGCAAAAAATATAAGTAAAAATTCCATAATTTTTCTCCTTTTCTTTTTACTTTATTTTATGCATTTTTATTAGATATGGTTAACGAAAAATTTAATTATATTCAACTTTTAATAGATATAACCCTTGTGGTGGCATTGTTTTTCCTGCATTTTCTCTTTTTTCTGATTTTATTATTTCTTTTATTTCTTGTGGATTAATTTTTCCTGTTCCAACTTCTACTAATGTTCCTACTATTATTCTAACCATATTATATAAAAAACCATTACCTGTTAATTCTATATATATCTTATTATCTTCCTTCTTGATAACTTCTGCTTTATATATTGTTCTTACACTGCTTTTACTACTTGTTCCACTTGCTTTAAAAGCTTTAAAATCATGTTCCCCTTCAAAATATTTTATTGCTTCTTTCATTTTTTCTATATCTAATTTCATAGGAATATGTGTTTCAAAATTCCTATAAATTGCTGTACCATATTCTGAATTATTTATAATATATCTATATGTTTTTCTTTTACAACTTAATCTACTATGAAATCTTTCATCTACCTCTTCTGCTGATTTTATTATTATTGATTTTTTTAAATTAGAGTTAATAGCTATTGGAAATTTTTCTATTGGAATATTAGAATTTGTTTTAAAATTAGCTACCTGTCCAATTGCATGTACTCCTGCATCTGTTCTTCCTGATGCCATTAAATCTACTTTTTCTCCTGTTATTCTTTCTATTGCTTGTTCTATTGTTCCTTGAATATTTAATTTGTTTGGTTGTTTTTGCCATCCATTAAAGTCTTTCCCATCATATTCTATTGTTAACTTAATATTTCTCATATCTTACTCTCCGTTCACTTTTAAGCTATTTCATTATATGTTTTTATTATACAATTCTTTTTATGTTTCAGCCTTGTTTCAGCCTTGCGAACTTTTTTGATTTTCCCAATTGAAAGCATCATTCAATCCTAGCTTATATATTTTAAATGTATATCTTTTAAATACTTTCATTATTATTTTATCACAAAAGTTTAATTTTTTTGCTATTTTATCCAAAACTATTTGTTTTTTATTATTTTTTCTCATAAATATCCCTCCTACGAATGATATTTAGAGATATCTCTTATTATATTTTACCATATTATGTAATTTGCGATAACTATCTTAGCCAATAGGTATTGTTCTCGCTTTTCATTGATACAGCTAAATTACAAAATTCGACATAAAACGACAAGTGTTGATTTTATATTATTTCAAGTCCTTTATTAAATTATCAATGTAATCTTCTTCTGCAATATTTACTTTACTAATGTAATTATTCACATATTTTTCTTTTTCTTCAATATATAATCTTAATCCATTATAATCTTTTCTTTCCATAAACCATTTAACTTTATTTATAATTTCTTCACACAATTTTAATTCTTCCATATTATCACCAAGTAAATTATAGCAAAAACACCTCAATCATGCAATAGTTATAGTATCTGTATCTTAAAGCTAAAAGAGTTAAAATGTAAGTATGTTCAGTGTAAAATAGATAGCAGAAAGGAGGAGGAATTATGATATACATAAGGGTAAAAGAAATACTAAAAGAAAAAAAATGCAGTAAATATTGGTTTATAAAAAAAATGGAGCGGTGGATATCAAGCACTTAGTCATTTAATGAACAATGAAACGAGCGGAATTCATTTTGATACTTTAGAAAAAATGTGTGAAATACTAGATTGTGAACCTGGAGATATTATAGTCAGAAAAAAAACAAATCGAAAGAAGGTAAATACGAATGAGCAAGTTACTAAAGCAATATGAGCAATTAAAAAAAGATGATGCATCTTGCATTTATTTGTTTAGAGTTGGCATTTTCTACAACATTTTAAATGAAGATGCTAAATTGATAAATGAGAAATTAGGACTTAAAATAACCGACTTGGGGCCTTCAATATTCAAGTGCGGATTTCCTGTTTCTCAATTAGATAAATATATCATACTACTAAATGAAATGAAAATAAAGTATAAAGTAATAGATAATTTACAAAATTCAAATGTTAATGATTATATCAAAAATATAGAAATAAAAAAGATATTAAATAAAATTTCTAATATAGATATGAACAATACTACTTTTCAGCAAGCTTTTAATACTTTATTGGATATTCAAAACAAATTAAAAAACATAAAATAGAGGAGCGATTCTCCTCTATTAATTTAATATTTCCTTACTAATTTACAATATTTTAGATTTACCCATCCGCTCGGAGTTCTAGCCCATTCGCCTTTTATCTCATAAGTATCAAATTTAGTGTTATTTTTATATGTCTTTTTTACTCCATAATTAGTTCCTGGACCACTTCTTACATTTAGTCCAGAGGATGTATTTACAATATATAATCCTAATACATAATTAGAATTATTAAATGCAACATTATTATTAGCCCCATATCCTACTAAATCTTTTGTATATACCCAAGAATATAATTCTTTTAGTAATACTTTACCATTACCAACTTGCATTATAGTATAGTTTCTATTTTTATAAACTGCTGGTATTTTTTGTCCTGTTGCATAATTTGTAGCATTTGCTGATAATGTTATGGTACTTCCTACTGATATATTAGGTGCTACATTTGTGTTATTATTTTGTGCTTGTGAATTTGAACTACTAACTATACAAGATTCATTTACCCAACCAATATTTCCATTATTCAATAAATAAGGATTTTTTGCTCCTGGTATAATTCTTGTTATCATACCACTTTTTACTGCTGGATTCAATTTTTTAGTAGACGATGAAGATGTATAAACACCATTTATGGTAACATTATCTCCTATGCTTCTACCAGTATTATTAGTAGTATTATCTACATTTATGTTAGGTGTTCCATTTGCATTTTCTCCTGTCAATTCTCTATATTCTTCCCTAATCATATTGTAAAATCTTTCAAGTCCATTATCTAATGTTCTGTGCGGACAATATTTTCCACTTCTATTTTGATGTGTTCCTATTGTATGTCTAGCATCTGTTATATTATCTAAAGTCCAACCATATTGTTTCATTAAATAAGCAATTCTTTCTGCCGCATTTCTTTCTGCTTTTTCAAATCTTTCTCCTCCACTTTTGCTATAACAGATTTCTATTCCAATTGTTTTCATATTTCCAAACCCGTGTCCATCTCCTGCATGCCAAGCATTTCTATTATGTTCAATTCCTTGTACTACTCTATAATCATCAATAGCTTCGTGGAAAGAAACTTGATTATTGTTATTCATCATATAAGAAATTTCAGACATTGCTGAAGCATCATTTGCCGTATTATGAATTGTGATACCTTGTGGTGTCATTCCATAAGGACATTTTCTAGCATATTTACTAGAAGGCATTTCTACTTTTGTTACTAACATTATTCAACACCTTCCTCTCCCTGATAAAATTCATCAGTTTCTTTAACTTCTCCTATTCCATCTTCTTTTTCATTTACTTCTGGAAAAGTATTTTCTTGCATATTTAAGTTTGCTAATTCCTGGTCATATAAAACTTTTTCTTCTTCCATAATGAAAACCTCCTCTAAAAATATTTTAAACCAGAAGATTTTTTATT
>CAUWNG010000009.1:0-4199 GCA_963560005.1 uncultured Clostridia bacterium | reverse complement strand
AGAGAGAATATTATTGAAAAATTAGAACAATATTTAGAAAGAGAAAATAGTTTAAGTGCTTATGATAATGAAAGATTTTATAAAAAAGGTTTTTGTGATGGTGTGAAAATGATGTTAGAAGTATTAAAAGAAAATTAATTACATGAGATCAATTATTGATAATTGCACTCATGTATGATACTATAAGTATAATAACAACTAGCAAGTTGTAGAGGAGATAAAAAATATATGAAAAATAGAAAAGTGATAATTATAGTAGTAATTGTTGTAATAGCGATTTTAATATGTTTTTTCTTACAAGCAAATACTAGGTTAGAAGGACTTGAAAAGCAAATAGATAACATTGTATTACCTGAAAATGTTGAAAAGGTTGCATTAAAAAGTAAAATTGGAGATTCAGGAGGAAATGGGGATTATTCAACTTGTCGTGTAGTTTTAGTAGTTAAAACAGAAAAGTCATTAAATGAGTTGCAACAAGAATTTGAAAATATGAATTTAAAATTTCCAAATTATTATAAAAACAATAATAATACACCTATTTTTTACATTACACATTGTGAAAGTAATGTGTTTAAATCAGCTAGAGATGTTTCCATAAATTTTGATGAGTTAGAAAATATTAAAAATTATGATGATTACTTTTTTATAGAGTTTGTTGAATAGAAAAATTATAATTTATATAACACATACAATAATTATTTATTATTTTTTAACAGTATACAATATTATATGATATTAATATATTTGCACGGAATATACACAAATGAAAATAATAAAATAGCTTTAAATAGCTATATACAGCAATTTGAACTTTCCCATCTGCACCATTATAACCTCAAGTGTTTCGTAAGATTAAGCTTGAGGTTTTATTTTATAAAAAAACATATAAAACATTCAAAAGACTCAAGATTAGTACAGACATATAAAAGCTATATTCAATAACTTGAATATAGCTTTTACTTTTATTTAAATTAAACTATCTTATTATTATACCATCTTCTCTATACTTCTTTTCCATAATAACTATCTAATAATATTTGTTTTAATTCACTTACTAATGGTAGTCGTGGATTTGCAGTTGTACATTGATCTTCAAATGCTCTATCTGCTATCATATCTACTTTACTTAAAAATTCACTTTCTGATATTCCCATTTCTGCAAAAGATTTTGGTATATTTAAATCTCTATTTAATTTTTTTACTTCTTCTACTAAAGAATTTACCCCCTCTTCGTTTGTGTATGCAGGAAAATACATTCTCCTTGATAAATCTGCATATTTTTTATCTGCTATAAAATATTCATACTTAGGGAAAGATACAAATTTAGTTGGTTTTTGACTGTTATATCTTATTACATAAGGTAGTAAAATTGCATTTGCTCTTCCATGAGATAAATGAAACTCTGCACCTATTTTATGTGCAAGTGAATGGTTAATTCCTAAAAATGCATTAGTAAATGCCATTCCTGCAATTGTACTTGCATTATGCATTTTTTCTCTTGCTTCTTTATTATCACCATTATTATAAGCTTCTCTTATATTTTTAAAAACTAATTCAACAGCTTTTTCTGCTAAACCATCAGTATAATCAGATGCCATATTTGAAACATAAGCTTCTATTGCGTGTGTTAGAACATCCATTCCTGTATCTGCTGTAACTGTTTTTGGTAAACTCATAACAAGATCTGGATCTACTATTGCTACATCTGGTGTTAATTCATAATCTGCAAGTGGATATTTTTTATTTAATTTTTTATCTGTAATAACTGCAAAAGAAGTAACCTCTGAACCAGTTCCTGATGTAGTTGGAATTGCTACCATTTTTGCTTTTATTCCTAACTTAGGAAATTTATAGGTACGTTTTCTTATATCCATAAATTTAAGTTTTAAACCTTCAACATCAGCTTCAGGATGCTCATAAAATAACCACATTCCTTTTGCTGCATCTATAGGACTTCCTCCACCTAAAGCTATAATAACATCAGGTTTAAATTCATTCATCATTTTAACACCTTTATTTATAGTATCAAATGATGGATCTGCTTCTACATCAGAAAATATTTCTGAATGTACATATTCATTTCTCTTTCTTAAATGATATAATAATTTATCAACATATCCTAATTTAACCATTGAAGGATCTGTTACTATAAATGCTCTTGTAATATCTGGCATTTTCTCTAAATAAGCTATTGAACCCGCTTCAAAATATATTTTTTCTGGTACTTTGAACCACTGCATATTAACTCTCCTTTTTGCTACTCTTTTTATATTTATTAAATTAACACTAGAAACATTAGCAGTTGTTGTATTTCCACCAAATGTACCACAACCTAATGTTAATGAAGGCATATTTGTGTTATAAATATCTCCTATAGCTCCATGTGTTGATGGAGAGTTTACAATTATTCTTCCTACTTTTACTTTATTAGAAAAATTTTCAATTGTATCTCTATCTTCTGAGTGAATTACCGCAGAATGTCCTAATCCACCAAATTCTATAAGTTTTTCTGCTAGTTCAATTCCTTCATCAGAGTTTTTAACTACATAATACGCTAAAACTGGACTCAATTTTTCTTTAGAAAATGGATACTCTATTCCTACTCCATTTTCCTTTAAAACTAGGACTTTTGTATCTTTTGGAACCTCTATATTTACTCCCCTTGCTATATCATAAGGACTTTTTCCTACAATATCAGAATTTAAAGCACAGCCCTTCTCTGATATAAACATGCTATTTCTTAAATCCTTTGTTTGTTGCTCATCTAAAAAATAACATCCTGCTTCTTTCATTAATTTTTCAAATTCTTCATGTATATCTTCATCTACTATAACAGATTGTTCAGAAGCACAAATCATTCCATTATCAAAAGCTTTTGAAAGTACTAAATCATTAACAGATGTTCTTAATTTAGCAGTTTTATCAATGTAACATGGAACATTTCCCGGTCCTACTCCTAAAGCTGGTTTTCCTGATGAATATGCTGCTTTAACCATTCCGCTTCCACCTGTAGCTAAAATTAGATTTACATTTGGATGGTTCATAAGCATTTTTGTTGCTGTTATAGATGGTTCTTCTATCCATAAAATACAATCTTCTGGTGCTCCAGCTTTTATAGCTGCTTCTTTTAATATACTTGCAGCTGCTACACTACATTTTTGTGATGATGGATGAAATCCAAATACTATAACATTTCTTGTTTTCGCCGCAATTATTGCTTTAAACATAGTAGTTGATGTAGGATTTGTTACAGGTGTAACACCTGCTATAATCCCTATTGGCTCTGCTATTTCTTCATACCCTTCCTCTTCATTTTTGCTTATTACACCAACTGTCTTATCATATTTTATACTATGATAAATATACTCAGTAGCAAACATATTTTTCGTTATTTTATCTTCATAAATACCTCTGTTAGTTTCTTCAACTGCCAATTTTGCTAATTCCATGTGATGTTCTAATCCAGCCATTGCCATCTGTTTAACTATATTATCTACTTGTTCTTGATTAAGTTCTAAATATTGCTCTGAAGCCTTTTTTGCTCTTAACATTAAATTATCTATCATATTTTTAATTCTTAGTTCTTCTTCTGTTAACTCTGCTTTTTCTTCCATAATATCCTCCTAATATTCTTTTGTCTATATTATTTACAAAATATATGTAAAATATATAATCTTTCATCATCATTTTATAATAAGTTAATAAAATTATCAAGTTTTATCATAAAAATTATTATATTAAGAAAAACTTTTATAAAAATCTAATTTAAATTTTAAGTTCTTAAAATTTAAAGTCCACCTCTTATTGAGATGGACTTTTTGTCTTTGATAACTATTTTTAGGACACATTCTTAATAAAATATTCTAAAAGTTTATAAATAAAACTTATTCTTCTAATCCAAAACTTACTCCTAATGCATTATTTAATTCTTCTATTATTTTTTCGTTTTCTATGTGACCTATTTTTTCTTTAAGTCTGCTTTTATCTATTGTTCTTATTTGTTCTGCTAATACTACAGAATTTGTTTTTAATCCACTCTCTTCTGGACTTATTTCTATATGTGTAGGTAATTTACTTTTTCCAGTTTGTGATGTAATAGCAGCAGCAATTACAGTTGGACTATGTTTGTTCCCCATATCATTTTGTATAATTAATACAGGTCTTACTCCTCCTTGTTCTGAACCTATAACAGGACTTAA
>CAUWNG010000008.1:0-5473 GCA_963560005.1 uncultured Clostridia bacterium | reverse complement strand
TTTAAAGAATATAGATATTGAATTAGTTAGAATTTTAAATAGAAGAGATAAAGAATATGGAACAGAATTATTAAAACAATATTTTTATAATATAGAAAATAAAAAAATATATCCAGAAAATTGTGATTTAAATATAGAATACAATTTAAATAATTTGAAAACAGCAAAAATAAATAATAAAGCTAAAAAATTATTAAAAAGAATAGCTAAATTAGGTGAAAAAAGTGGACTTGCAACTTATATAAAGCCAGTTGGAAAAATTACAGAAATATTAAGTAAATTTAAACAAAAACTTATTACATCTGGAAATTTAGAAGATACACAAGAATTACCTTCAAGGGAAAAAATTATTAAAGAAACATATAAAAATTTATATAATGAAGAAGGATTTGAATTTGAAGAATTTTGCAAAACTATGAATTTATCACAAGAAGAGAAAGAAAGTTTACAAGTATATAATGAATCTTATAAAAATAAGAAAAACTTTTATAGATCTACTGTATTGACACAAAGAGAAAAAAATATTTATTCAAAATATAACAAAGAAAAAAATAACAAAAATTTTGATTTTGAAAAATTTAGTGAAAAAATGAATTTATCAGAAAAAGAAAAATTAGGAATAAAAGGATATGAAGATATAAATAAAACAAATGAAAATTTAAAAATTTCAGGTAATAATGACAAAACAGAAGAAATAGAAAAATAGTTGTTACATATTGACTTAACTGTAAAAAAATGATAAAATAATACCGTTAGTATATAATGCTTATACTGGCGGTTTATTATTTTAAGAAGAGAGGTGAAATTTAAGTGCCAACAATTAATCAATTAGTAAGAAAAGGAAGAAAAACTTCAGCTACAAAATCTACAGCACCAGCTTTACAACATGGTTATAATTCTATGAATAAAAGAGTTACAAATAAAAGATCACCACAAAAAAGAGGTGTTTGTACAGTAGTAAAAACAGTAACACCAAAGAAACCAAACTCAGCATTAAGAAAAGTTGCCAGAGTTAGACTTTCTAATGGATATGAAGTAACTTCATATATTCCAGGTATAGGACACAACTTACAAGAGCATAGTGTTGTTTTAATAAGAGGAGGAAGAGTAAAAGACCTTCCAGGTGTTAGATACCATATAATTAGAGGAACATTAGATACAGCAGGTGTAAAAGATAGAATGCAAGCGCGTTCTAAGTATGGAGCTAAGAAACCTAAAAAATAAAAATTTTAGGTTTATGGTGCATATATGAAATTACTAATTTAAGGTGCTTAAATTTATAATAGAATATATAGCACTATGCGGGGAATAGATTCCCAGAGTAACTTTAGATATTTTGAATAAATATCAACAAATTTAAGAAGTTTAAGATAAAAATATTATTTTAATTTCTAGAAAAGGAGTGAAGAATAGTGCCAAGAAAAGGACATATAGCAAAAAGAGAAGTTTTACCAGATCCAATATATAATAGCAAAGTTGTTACAAAATTAATAAACAATGTTATGTTAGATGGTAAAAAAACAGTTGCTCAATCAATTGTATATGATGCATTTGATATAATAAAAGAAAAAGAGCAAAAAGATCCATTAGAAGTATTTGAAGCAGCACTTGAAAATGTAATGCCAGTTCTTGAAGTTAAAGCAAGAAGAATTGGTGGAGCTACATATCAAGTTCCAATAGAAATTAGACCAGAAAGAAGACAAACTTTAGGTTTAAGATGGTTAGTTGTTTATTCTAGAAATAGACATGAAAAAACTATGGCTGAAAAATTAGCTAATGAAATAATAGATGCTGTAGCAGGAAATGGTGGAGCATTTAAGAAAAAAGAAGATATGCATAGAATGGCAGAGGCTAATAGAGCATTTGCTCATTACAAGTTCTAAAATTTAATAAAATTAAAAGGAGGATAATACATGGCTGGAAGAGAGTTTCCTTTACAGAGAACAAGAAATATAGGAATTATGGCTCATATAGATGCTGGTAAAACTACCACAACAGAGAGAATACTTTTCTATACAGGTAGAGTTCACAAAATAGGAGAAACACATGAAGGTGCAGCTACAATGGACTGGATGGCTCAAGAGCAAGAAAGAGGTATTACTATTACTTCTGCTGCAACAACATGCCATTGGTTAGATCACAGAATTAATATTATAGATACCCCAGGACACGTAGATTTTACTGTAGAAGTTGAAAGATCTTTAAGAGTTCTAGATGGTTCTGTAACAGTATTTTGTGCTAAAGGTGGTGTTCAACCACAATCAGAAACAGTTTGGAGACAAGCTGATAAGTATGGTGTACCAAGAATGGCGTATGTAAACAAAATGGATATTACTGGTGCAGATTTTTATGGTTGTGTTGAGCAAATGAGAACAAGATTAAATACAAACGCTGTTCCAATTCAATTACCAATAGGAGCAGAAGATACTTTCGTAGGTATTGTAGATTTAATCAAAATGAGAGCTTTTGTTCATAAAGATGACTTAGGAAAAGTAATTGAAGAATGTGAGATTCCTGAAGAATTAAAAGCAAAAGCAGAAGAATTAAGATCTGCAATGGTAGAAGCTGCAGCAGAACAAGATGACGAATTAATGATGAAATACCTAGATGGAGAAGAATTAACTGAGGAAGAAATAAAAAAAGGTTTAAGAATTGGAACAATTGCCAATAAAATTGTTCCAGTATGTTGTGGTTCTTCTTACAAAAATAAAGGTGTTCAAGAATTATTAAACGCTATTGTAGATTATATGCCATCTCCATTGGATATACCACCAATTAAAGGTGTAGATTTAGATGGTAATGAATGTGAAAGAAAAACAGACGACAATGAACCATTTTCAGCATTAGCATTTAAGATTGCAACTGATCCATTTGTCGGAAAATTATGTTTCTTCAGAGTTTATTCTGGAACATTAGAAGCAGGTTCTACTATCTTAAATACAAACAAAGGTAAAAAAGATAGAATGGGAAGAATATTACTTATGCATGCAAATCACAGACAGGATATAGACAAAGTATATGCTGGAGATATTGCAGCAGCAGTAGGATTAAAAGAAGTATCAACAGGTGATACATTATGTGATATGAATAATCCTGTTATACTTGAATCAATGGAATTCCCAGAGCCAGTTATAGATATAGCTATTGAGCCAAAAGATAAGGCAAATAGTGAAAAAATGGGAATAGCTTTAGCAAAGCTTGCTGAAGAAGATCCAACATTTAAAACATGGACAGATCATGAAACAGGTCAAACCATTATAGCAGGTATGGGTGAATTACACTTAGACATAATAGTTGACAGATTAAAAAGAGAGTTTAAAGTAGAATGTAGTGTTGGTAAGCCACAAGTTTCTTATAAAGAAACTATAAGAAATAAAGTTAAAGTACAAGGTAAATTTATTCGTCAATCTGGTGGTCGTGGACAATATGGTGATGTATGGTTAGAAATGGAACCATTAGAAGCTGGTAAAGGTATAGAATTTGAGAGCAAAATCGTTGGTGGTGTTGTTCCAAAAGAATATATTAAACCAATTGAAGAAGGTGTAAGAGAAGCTGCTGAAAGTGGTGTACTTGCAGGATATCCTGTTATAGACTTTAAAGCTACATTAGTAGATGGATCTTACCATGAAGTAGACTCTTCAGAAATGGCATTTAAAATTGCAGGTTCTATGGCATTTAAGGAAGGATGTCGTCAAGCTAAATCTGTTATATTAGAGCCAATTATGAGAGTAGAAATAACAGTTCCAGAAGAATATATGGGAGATGTTATTGGAGATGTAAACTCAAGACGTGGAAGAATGGAAGGAATGGAAGCTAGAATGGGTAACCAAATAATAAGAAGTTTTATTCCATTATCTGAAATGTTTGGTTATGCAACAGATTTACGTTCTAAAACACAAGGAAGAGGAACATATTCTATGGAACCATCTCATTATGAAGAAGTTCCAAAATCAGTTTTAGAGGCAATTGTTGCAAGCAGAACTAAAAAAGCTTAAAATAAAAAATAATATTGCACAGATAGATTTAAAATTAAAATCATGAATGTGTATTAAAAATGTATTAAAATACTTGATTTTATAAGAAAAATATTATAAAATAAGAGTGCAAAACAGATTTTAATATTAAAAAATAAAGTTAATTTAAATAAGGAGGAAAATTAAATGGCTAAAGCAAAATTTGAAAGAACAAAACCACACGTTAATATTGGTACAATTGGTCACGTTGACCATGGTAAAACAACAACAACAGCTGCTATTACAAAATATTTATCATTATTAGGAAAAGCTAAATTTGAAGCATACGATCAAATCGACGGTGCTCCAGAAGAAAAAGCTAGAGGTATTACAATTAATACAGCTCACGTTGAATATGAAACAGACAACAGACACTATGCACACGTTGACTGTCCAGGACACGCTGACTATGTTAAAAACATGATTACAGGTGCTGCTCAAATGGATGGTGCTATATTAGTTGTTTCTGCAGCTGATGGACCAATGCCTCAAACAAGAGAGCATATACTACTTGCTAGACAAGTTGGTGTTAAATATATCGTTGTATACTTAAATAAATGCGATATGGTTGATGACCCAGAATTATTAGAATTAGTTGAAATGGAAGTTAGAGATCTATTAACAGAATATGGTTTCCCAGGAGACGAAATTCCAGTTATAAAAGGTTCATCATTAAATGTATTAGAAAGCAGTGCAACAGATTCTAATGATGCTGTTTATGCACCAATAAAAGAATTAATGGAAGCTGTTGATAGTTATATACCAACACCAGAAAGACCAGTAGATCAACCATTCTTAATGCCTGTTGAAGATGTATTTACAATTACAGGAAGAGGAACAGTTGCAACTGGTAGAGTAGAAAGAGGAACAATTAAACTTCAAGATGAAGTTGAAATAGTAGGTCTTTCTAAAGAATCTAAGAAAACAGTTGTTACTGGTGTAGAAATGTTTAGAAAATTATTAGATCAAGCTGAAGCTGGAGATAATATAGGTGTTCTTTTAAGAGGAATTCAAAGAGAAGAAATCGAAAGAGGTCAAGTTTTAGCAAAACCTGGAACAATTCATCCACATACAAAATTCAAAGCACAAGTTTATGTTCTAACAAAAGAAGAAGGTGGACGTCATACACCATTCTTCAATGGATATAGACCACAATTCTATTTTAGAACAACAGACGTTACAGGTGTTATTGATTTAGCTGCTGGAACAGAAATGGTTATGCCAGGAGATAATATTGATATGACTGTTGAACTTATTACACCAATAGCTATTGAAACAGGATTAAGATTTGCTATCCGTGAAGGTGGTAGAACAGTTGGTTCTGGTGTAGTATCAGAAGTTATTGAATAATATTAAATTTAAATAAATTTATAGAAAAAAGAGCAAGTTTATTGCTCTTTTTTTGTTGGTTTATGAAAACCCCGTGTTTTACACGGGGTTCTAAAAGCTTCTAGCTATGA
>CAUWNG010000007.1:0-6858 GCA_963560005.1 uncultured Clostridia bacterium | reverse complement strand
AGCGGCTAAAAATGAAGCAATATATAAATCAATTCCTATTCAAATAGGAAATAAATCAAATAAATTTCAATATATAAAAATAGATAAAAATGCAAGGAAAAGAGATTATGAAAGTTCTTTAGATTGGTTATTATCTAGCAATTTAATTTTTAAATGTTGTAAATTAAATAGTGTAAATATTCCACCAGAAGCATATAAAGATAATGATTATTTTAAAATATATATGGGAGATGTTGGAATATTAAATACTATGTTAAAAATAAATACAAATGAAATATATTTAGATAATGCATTTTTATATAAAGGAGATATTGCAGAAAATTATGTTGCAAATCAATTAATTTTTAATAATATATCTTTATATTATTGGGCAACTGCTAGTAATTCAGAGATTGATTTTATAATATATAACGAAGATGGTATTATTCCAATTGAAGTAAAATCAAGTAATAATACTCAATCAAAAAGTTTAAATATTTATATGAAAAGATATAACCCTAAATATGCAATTAGAATTTCAACTAAAAATTTTGGATATGAAAATAATATAAAATCTGTACCACTATATGCAGCATTTTTGATTAAATAATAAAAATAGATGAGGATTTTGAAGAAAAATTAAGAGATTATCAAAAAGTAGGGTATAAATGGCTAAAGACATTAGAAATGTACAAATTTGGTGGAATTTTAGCTGATGATATGGGGCTTGGAAAAACATTGCAAATCATAGCGGTGTTAAGGACAGAGCTAAAATCACAATTCTTTTCCAAATTAGTAAGAGCCTAAAGGAAGGATTGGGATTTATTATGAAAATTGCAGCATATGCAAGAGTATCAACTGAAAAAGAATCACAAGTAGAATCATTCGAAAAGCAAAAAGAGTTCTATAATTTAAATGCATGAATATAATATAAAGAGGTGTATTTATGTATTTTGAAGATAAAGAACATGAATTATTTTATAATAAAAAAATAGGACAAAATAAAATAGTAGATATTTATAAAAAATCGTTAATATATTTATTATCAAGTAATAAAGAAACAAGGAAAAACTTTGACGAAATATATAATTTGCAAAAAGATGAAATTAATATAGAAAGTTTAAAGAAACCTTGGCAAACAGGAACAAGTTTAAATGTTTGTAGATTAGCATTTAATTTATATGGAGACATTACATCAGATGAACCTTGTGAAAGGACAAACTATTTATACACAATAAATGAACTAATGAAAAATATAAACATTGATGTAATAATACAAGCACTAAAAATAAAATTTTGATATAAATATATAAGGTAAATAAGAAAGGTTGGAAAATAGTGGATTTTTGAAGGAAATTGTTGTATAATAGTCATATAATAAACAAAAGAGTAGTTAATAAGCAAAAACTACTCTTTCACTATTTGGTATAATATATAAATAGTAAAAAAATAAAAAAGGAAATATAAAATGGAAATTAATGAAACAATGTCAAAACAAATAACAGAAACATCATATCTAACAACAGATAATACAAAAAGATATAGACCAATACTTAGATTATTTTATGAACAATATGAAAGAATTAATTATATGCTATACAAAGAAGATATATGGAATGAATTGCATAATAAATTGAATTTCGAAAATTACACAATAGAAATGTGTGAAAATGATTTAGCTCAATTAGTAGCATGGGGGAATTTGTCAGCACTTCAAGATACAAACAACGTATCAACTGTTGAAGAATTTAAACACAGGAAATTTAGATATCAATTAACAGAATATGCAGTAGAAATAGAAAGATTAGTAATTAAGTTAGAAAATTTACATATAGAAGGTGCTTCATTAGAGCCAAAACTAATTGAAAGAATAAAAGAAGAAATTAAAAGTATAGAAAAAACATCGCTAAGAGATGAATCAGAAGTCTTAAGTTTATGGGAAAACTTAAATAATGATTTCAAACGATTAAATCAAGACTATCAAGATTATATAAAAACATTCTATAATGTAAAAATAGAAGAAGTTGCAAAACATAAACAATTTATAGTATACAAAAATGATTTAGTAAGATATTTAAGAGAATTTATAAAATTACTACAAGAAAATTCTTATGTAATAGAGGAAGAACTTAAGAAATTAGATAAAAGTACAGAAAATAGTTTTTTGGAAAAAGTTTATTTAGGTCAGAGTAAAATTGTTAGAATAGATAAGCTTGATGAGAAAATAGATGAAGAAGAATTAATAAATAGAAATAAAGCAAAATGGCAAAACATTAAAAAATGGTTTTTAGGAGATGTACAGCACTTTAGTGAAGTAGAAAAAATAAATGAAAAAACAACAGAAATTATAAGAAAAATTACAAGAATTGCAAATCAAATAGCTGAATCAAAAGGAAATATAAGTAACAAAAAAGCAGAATATAAAAAAATATGTGAAATGTTTGCTAAAACTAAAAATATAAAAGAAGCACATAAACTTTCTAGTTTGGTATTTGGAATGTTTAATACAAGACATATTAAAGGAAATTATGTAAGAGAAACTGACAGTATAAATAGTAGTCTTTTAGAAGAAATTTCAAATGAATATGAAATAAAACCTAGGATACGAGCATATAGAGAAAAAGTGCCTAAAATTGCAATTATAGATAAAAGTAAAGAAAAGAAAGAATATATAGAAAAATATCAAAAACAATTAGAAGAAAATAGAAAAGAAATTGAAAAATATATAAAAAATGGAAAAATAGAAATAAAAGAATTGCCAGTTGTAAAAAGTAATGTTAGAAAAACATTATTAAAGTGGATAAGTAAAGCAGGACTTATGATTGATAAACAAATAACAAGTGAAGATGGAAGGAAAATAAAACTAATATATCCGCCAAATGGAGAAAGATGTGTACTTGAATGTGAAGATGGAAATTTGGAAATGCCAGCATATGAACTACAATTTATAGAAGATAAAATTATTTAATAACTAAGATAAAAGATTTAGTGATAAATATTAATTAATATAGAAAATGAAATAGTAATTGGGAGGACGCTTTTGTGACAACATTTGAAAAATTATTAGAAAATTATTGGTTTGTAAGAGACATAGATGTAGATACATATAATTCAATAAAAAGAGATTTAAATAATGAAACACAAGAATTTATTAAAAATAAATTAGGATATAAATTAATTGTAAATCCATATGTTATAAAAATGGAAAAAATACCAGGGAAACCACAATCATTTATGGGTATAGAAAGCTTTAATTCAAAATTAGAGTATGTATTTTTATGCTTAATATTAATCTATTTAGAAGAAAGAACAAAAGGAGAGCAATTTATTTTATCTGGATTAATAGATTATATACAAAATTTAATTGCAGAGGTAGATGTGCAAGATATAAAAATAGATTTTACAATTTATTCGCAAAGAAAAGCAATGGTAAATGTACTAAAATTTATAAAAAATATGAAATTTATTATAATGTATGATGGTGATGAAAATAAATTTGCAGAAGATATAGAAAGTGATGTATTGTATGAAGTTACAGGAGTATCAAAATATTTTATGAGGAAATTTTCAAGCAATATAACAGACTGTAATTTGTATACAGATATTTATGAAAAAGAACAATTAGGATTAGAACAAGATAAAGGAAAAGAAAGGAGGCAAAGAGTTTACAGAAGGCTATTTACAGAAAATGTAGTATATAAAGAAAATGAAGATGACCAAGACTATAATTACATAAGAAATTATAGAAATGTTATAAACCAAGATGTTGATAAAATGCTAGAATCAACCTTAGAAGTACATAAAAATGGAGCATATATATTACTAACAGAAAATAAAAATTTTAAAAATACATTTCCATCTAATAAAGCAATATCAGATGTAGTAAGTTTTATAAATACTATAATTGTACAAAAATTAAAAGAAGGAAAATTTAGAAAAAATATAAATGATACGATAAATATTTCAGAAATAGAATTTGTAAAACTAGTAAGAGAATTAAAAGAAAAGTATAGTAAAGGATTTAGTAAAGAATTTAGAGAGTTACCAGAAGATAAATTGTTAGAGCAAGCAGTAAATTATATGGAACAGTACGATATGATTCGATATAATGAGGAAACAAAAGAATATATTATTATGCCAATATGTTTTAAAATTATCGGAAAATATCCAAGAGATTTTCAAATATAGAATAAAGAAAGGTTTATATAAAAATGATAGAAGTAAAAAATGATAAAAATAGATGGGAAATAAAAAAAATAGGATTACTAAATTATTGGTGGTATGATGAAGAGGAATTTGAATTTGCAGATGGAAGGCTTATTTTAAGAGGAACAAATGGGTCTGGAAAAAGTGTAACAATGCAAAGCTTTATACCACTTTTATTAGATGGAAATAAATCTCCAGAAAGATTAGACCCTTTTAATACAAAAGCAAGAAAAATTGAGGATTATATATTAGGTTATGGAGAAGATATAAAAGAGGAAAATACAAGTTATTTGTATATGGAATTTTGCAAAAAAGAAACAAAACAATATTTATCTATTGGAATGGGATTAAGAGCAAAAAAGAATAATGGTGTAAGCTTTTGGGGATTTATTATAAAAGATGGGAGAAGAATAGGAAAAGATATTTTTTTATATAAGGATCTGGGAAATAAAATACCATTAACAAAACAAGAATTAAGAAACAGAATAGGTGATGGAGGACAAGTTGTTGAAACAACTGCTGAATATGCAAATTTAGTAAATGAAAATATTTTTGGATTTGAAACAAGTATGGAATATCAAGAATTTATTAAATTACTAATAGAAATAAGAACTCCCAAACTTTCAAAAGACGGATTTAAACCTTCAATTATTACAGAAGTTATGTCAAATAGCTTAAGAGGTCTATCAGATGATGATTTAAAAGCAGTATCAGAATCAATTGAAAATATGAATAAAACAAGGGAACAATTAGAAATGCTAGGAATTAGCAATAAAGCACTAAAACAAATAATTGTGCCATATGATAATTATAATAAACGAGTTTTATATGATAAAGCGAAAAAATATGATACAACTCAAAAGAAATATATAAAAATACAAAAAGAAGAAAAAGAAATAATTGAAAAAATACAAAACTTAGGTAAAAACTTACAAGAAAAAGAAAATAGAATGCAATGTATTGAAAAAGAAATTCAAGTATACAAATTTAAAGAAGAAGAACTAAAATCAAATGAATTGTGGCAACAAAAGCAAAAGCAAGCAGAAATGGAAAAACAAATAGAAGAACTAGAATATGAGATAAAGCAAAAAGAGAAAATGTCAGAAGATAAAAAAATAGCTATAACAAAAAGAGAAGAGGAAAAGAAAAAAGCCAAAGAAAGATGTGAAATTAATAAAGACAAATTTGAAACAACTAAAAATGAAATGGAACAAATTGCAAGAACAATTAATTATGATGAATATTTTTTTATGATAGATGAAATAGCATTAGATAAAAGATGTAATTATCATAATTTTCAAGAAGATATAAAGCGATATATAACTAGAATAGAAGAAGGAAAAAAAGCATTAGAAAAAGAAAAATTAGCAGAAGACGAATATGAGAAAGCACTAGAAAATTTAGACAAAGAGAAACAAGAAAGAACAAGGCAAGAAGGAATTACAACAAAAGCAAGAAATGAATTAGAAGAAAGTAAATCAATATTTATTGAAGATGTGTATAAATGGGAAAAAACAAATGAAATATTAAAATTAGGAGAAAAAGATTTAATAGAAATTTCCAAAAATGTACAAAACTATGGTGAAAATGTTGAATATGGAGATATACAATATGCGCTAAATAATCCATATAATAATAAAAAACAGGAAATATTAAATGTAAAAGCAAACAAAAATGCTGAAAGAGAAGGTATTGAAACTCAAATTAATAAAATAAAAAAAGAATTAGAAGAATGGAAAAATCAAAAAGACCCAGAGCCACAAAGAAGTAAAAGAGTTGAAGAAAATAGGAAAAAATTAAAAGAAAACAATATACCATTTGTAGAATTTTATAATGCTGTAGATTTTAAAAAGGAATTAAACGAGAAAGAAAGAGGAAATTTAGAAGCAGCACTTTTAGATATGGGAATATTAGATGCATTAATTATTCCAAAAGAATATATTGAAAAAATAAAACAAATAGATATTGATTTTGTAGATAAATATTTATTTGAACGACCTATAGAATTCAAGTATGATTTAACACAAAATTTAGAAGTTAAATTATCACAAATAACTAAAGTAAAAGGAGAAACGGTATATAATGTTTTAAAAAGTATAATGATAGAGGCTAAAAATTCAGATACATATGTAAATGAAAAAGGTGAATATAAAATAGGTTTATTATGTGGTATGGCAGATAAAAATGAAAAAGCCAAATTTATCGGATTAGAAGCTAAAAAAGAGTACAAGAAAAAAATAATAGAAGAATTAGAAAGACAAAAAAAAGATTTAGAAAGTCAAAGAGAGGAAATAGATATTGAAATAGAAGAACTAATCAGACAACTAAATAAAATAGAAGAAGAATATAAGGCTTTTCCTAGTAAAGATAATTTAGAACTAGCTTATAGTAATTTGAGGAGTAATATTATTACTTTGGATACTATAAAAAAGAATGTAGAGAAATTGGAAAATGTTTTAGCCGAGAAATTAGAAATTTTAAAACAAGCAAAAGAAGAAACTAAGATAAAAACAGCTAAAGTATCATTTAATTTAACTCTAGAAGCATATACAAAAAATTTAGAATTAGCCAAAGATTTTAAAGATACTCTTTATGAAATGGAAAAACAACATAATGAAATTGTAAATGAAAATGAGAAAATAATAACTATTAAAGATATATTAGAAGGACTAA
>CAUWNG010000006.1:0-7477 GCA_963560005.1 uncultured Clostridia bacterium | reverse complement strand
TTGTTCTTTTGCCCAGATATTTACTATTTCTATATTTCTTATCCAACTTGATGGACAATCTGCTTTTTTAGTTATCAATTCTGGTAGATCAAAAAGGTCTCCTTGTATTTCATCTTGTTTGCTTGCTGGAACAGTATTTAAGTCTATTCCTAATAAAGATGGTGCTGTACACAAATTTGCTCTGCCTGTTGTACCTACTAAATCTATCAAAGTCAGTTTTTCTTTTCCTGGATAAAGTCTTAATCCTCTTCCTACCATTTGTGTATATAAACTACTATTACTTGTTGGTCTTGCAATCATAACAGTTTCAACAAGAGGCATATCTGTTCCTTCAGTAAATATCATGCAATTAACAAGTACAGGTATTTCTCGATTTGTAAACTTTTGTATTAATTCATCTCTATTTTTAGTTTTTGCTGTTACTGCAACAGCTCCTGGTATTTTTTTCGCTATTGCTTCAGCATGATCCACACTACAAGCAAAAATTAAAGTTTGTCCTTTTGCATATTTTTTATATGCTTCAGCTATTGCATTATTTAATATATCTTGATTCATTACTTCTTCTAATTCTCCTGGTGCAAAATCTCCCATTCTCTTTGCTACCTTTGAAATATCATATCCAATGTTTACTCTCATGCAATAAATGTCAGTTAAGTATTTATTTTGTATTGCCCATTTAATATCTCTTTCAAAAATTATATCTTGAAATATATCATCTAGTCTTACATTATCACCTCTGTTTGGTGTTGCTGTAAAACCTAAATGCAATCTTGGTTTAAAATATTGATATATTTTCCTGTAAGAATTAGCTGCAGCATGATGTGCTTCATCTGTTATTATCATATCGAAGTCATCCGACTTAAATTTATCTAATCTATGTGTTAAACTCATTACTGAAGCAATTACGACTGGCTCGTTGTTGCTTTTATGATTGCCCATCTCAATTCCAACTGGGCAGTCATAATATTTTACAGGTTGTGTAACTAGTTCTTCTCTGTGTGCTAAAACTAGTACACGACCTTTTCTTTTTATATTTGTAAATGTTGCCGTTTTTCCACATCCTGTTGCCATTTGTATTAAATATGATCCTGGTTCTAATTTATCTATTAAATCAATGCATTCTTGTTGATAATCTCTCAATTCTAATTTCAAGATTTATCACCACCTATACAATTAGGGCACTTATCTGTCCATTCTCCTTTGATATTTATACTTTTCCAGCCATTTGCTTTTTTATAGTCTACTGCTTCTTGAAATTCTTCAAAATCATCTATATAGTTACTACAATAATCACATTGCAATTCATATCTATTTCCATGTTTTTCTATCATATAAAAACTTCACCCCTTTGTTTTTGATATCTTTCTATTCTTTCTTTTGAAATCTTTATTGTCTTTTCACATATTTCTTTTTCGAACATAGCAATATGTGTTTTTTCTCTTGGAATATCTAATTGTTCTGCCAACCATCCATAAGCTTTGTACCTTGTCGTAATTCTTAATGGTTTTCTCCAAATTTGATCAAACCAATAATGTGCTTCTTTTCTCCATTCTCGTAGTTCACTATTTGCTAAAGTTCCAAGTGGTATATCTGTCCCTGGATGCACTCCTACAAAAGCTCCACAATTTCTGCAAAGATAACATTTACCTGCCCCATATTCTCTGCCATATATTTCTGCATTTGATGTATAAACAACTGGACTTCCACAATATCTACATATTTTTGGTTTTTGCATCTTTATTTCTCCTCATCTCTTTCTATTTGAAAAATGCACATTAAAGTAATTCCTATAAAAGTTCCAATTAATAATCCACTTAAAAATTCAACCATTCTCTATCACTCCTTTGGCATTTCATAAACAGGTAAGTACAATCCATTTGGTTGTCCTATTTTCATATTTTCCCAATTTTTATATTTAGTTATTATTTCTTGCAATACTTCTTTAGCTCTTTCTTCAGTTGCATATTCACCTAACAAATATAAACTTCCAGAATTACTTTCTACCATAATTCTATTGATACTTTCTATACTTAACTCTAATCTTTCTGTTGCTAATTTTTTATTTTGACTCAAAATTAACATTGTTTTCTTCATCCTCCTTCATATAGTCTTGAATATCTTCTGCAAATTTTTCTACTAATTCTCTAATATTTTTATTTATAAATGTTCTGTTGTAATTAAAATCTACTTCAAGGGCATCTTTATCATTCATTAAAGAATCTATATTTACAAAAACTTCTAATTTTATTAAACCTACTCTTGTGTCTTTCTTTTCTTCCATTTATAAAAATTCCTCCTTAAATACTTTTGATATTATCTCCATGCAAGTATTTATAGTTTCGCAATACGATTCTTCAGTCATTGGCTTGTCATATTCTTCTTGACCAGTTAACATCTTGTGTAACTTTATTCTTGCATTTTCTGTTTCTTTTATATGCTCTATGTGCTCTTGAAACATTGATGTTTGAAATTCATATTCTTTACTTCTTTTTTCATAGTCTGCTAATACTAACTGCTTTGTTTTTGTTGCATTTTCTGTACTTATCTGCTTATTATGAAACATTACTAATAACTGTTTTAATACTAAAAAACAATGTATCTCCAATAAGTTATAATCTGCAGGAGGTGTTTCAAGATTTATAGAATCATTTATTATTTGTTCCTTACTTTTCATTATGGTCTAACCTCCATCTTACCTTTTTTGCATACCTCAAATATACTATTTGTATATAGGTCTGACCTGTCTTACCTTTTTCCAAGGATATATTTATATTTTTATAAAAATTTTATTTTTTATATTTTAAACAAAAGTTTCCATATGTATATTATTATTTTGTTAGACGTCAGACTTTTATATTTTTATTTTATATAAGTCGCTTGGCTCTATGTTTTGGTAGGGTCTTACCTTAGTCTGACCTTTTTAGATTAGGTAAGACCCTAAAATGGCAAATCTTCAAAATTTGATTGTTCATAATTATTTTCATAAGCAATATCTGACTTTTCAGGTTCTAGTCTAAATTTTATATATGCTCCTTTAATCCCAAAAGCTTTAGTAAAATGTGTAAATTTTCCTTGTGAGTTCCTTTCTATTTGGCTTCTATCAGCAAATTTCCTTATTACTGCTGCAAAATCAAATCCAGCTTTATTTAATGATTCTGAATATACACTTTTATTTACTAGACAAGTTTCATTTTCTTCATCATATTTGCCCCAAATTTCTCCGTTTTCATTTCCTTTAAATTTATTTATGTTTTGTGAAATCCAATTCATTGTCCATTCATAAGCTCTTGCACTTACATCAACCTCTTTTGTACTTGTAAGCCAACCTTTTACATCTTCTATTGTTAATTTTTCATCTTTAAATATTAAATTTGTAGATATTTCATCAGCCAAAAGTATGGTAGCCATTGCCATAGCTTGCTTATCAGTAGTATCTGTTTCTTTTAATATATTTTGAAATATCTGCCTATATCTTTCTTGTAATTCTTCTTGTTTAGGAATATTTTTTATAAATTCTTTTCCAGCAAATCCATAATTTTTTCTAATAAAATTACTAACAAAGTTACCATCTGTAATTACTTTTTCTGTTGCTTCTACTTCTATTACTCTATTTTTTACTCCTCCTCCAGAAGTTGCTTTTGTAATAGGTTCTTCTCCTGTAAAAAGGAAACAGCAATTCCATTCTTTTAAAAGTTCAATTCCTCCATATGCTTTACCTCTTCCTCTATCTACACCTTCTGTTAAGTACATTACTAGATTATCAAAGCTGTCCCATCTATTTTTTATCGTTTGCAATTCATCTCCTGCAAATGGAATATCATGTACAAATGCTGCATATCTTGCAAGTGCAACTTGTGTTGCATTTAATGTTCTTACTAATTTTCCTACTTCAGGATTTCCCCATACTGACATTGCAAGCATTAAACCTACTGTTTTACCTGTTCCTGTTCCTCCCCATATATGTACTACAAATGGCAGCACACCTAACATTTGATTTAGTGTACTAGCAAACGATGATGCTAAAAGTAGGTGTGCAACTTTACTTTCTTGTCTTACCTTTTTGCAAACTTCCTTCCATTCTTCATAATTCCCTACTTCTTTTATGCTAGAGTAAACATCTTTGAATGCTATATCTCCATCATATTTTAGATCATCTACATAAGGAGCAAATTCATTTTCTATCCACCCCAACCTATCTGTACTACGATTTGCTGGAATTTCTTTTGCATTAAGAGATACTACATCAGCTATATATGCAACTAAATCCTTGGCATTTTCTGAATTTACTTCTATTCCCCTATCTGATAATTGGATTATGTTTGATTTATTTGCTACCATACTTCTTTCAATTGTTATATACTGCCACTTATTATCTTTAAAAAATGCTAATTTTATTTTTTCTGTTTCTGAATCAACATTTATAAGTCTTTCTACTGGTAATATAGGATGTGGACAAGCTGTAACTGTCTGTGGAATCATTCCTGCTCCCATAACACTTTTAGTTACTCCTGTATCTTGGCATTCCCATTTTCCACACTTTAAATTTTCTATTGGTGGTTGTGTGAATTGAATTGTATTGCTACCTCTTTGCTTGAATTTTTGTGCATACTCTGTCTGGTAAGCTTTTAATAATTTATCAAAACTTCTAATATTTCCTAATTCCCTGGCTTTTTCTTGTAATTTTACAATTAGAGTTGTCCTTGCTAATTGATTTTCAATTGAATATATATGTTCAAAAATTTCTTTATCTAAAATTTCTTCTTTTGTTAATTCACTAATTTCTCCAAAAGGTGTAAATCCTTCATTTTCTAATTGTTCTGAAAGCTCTAATTCTTGTTTCAATTCTTTTCACCACCTTTTTTTCGTGTTTCCAAAACCATATTTTATCTTCGTTAGATCCATTTATAAAAATATCATCTAATAAATATTGAATATAGTCTCTATTGTGCATTGCCTCTACAAACAAATCGCTTATATTTTCATTTGGACTTATTGGTACATTTTCTTCTTCCCATCTCCAAAGTAAATGTAAGTAATCACATAGTAATTGAAATGTTTTGTTTTCCCATTTCTTAAACATTTCTTCTGTTTTTTTTCTTTGTTTATATTTATTTATTTCTAAATAACTGCTTGGCTTTTCTGCATCAAGACCTAATCCTAAAGTCCTATTTATACTTTTTGCTGCCTCTAAAGCATTTATATTTAATAATTCTGATACAAGAGAAATCACATCTCCACCTTTTCCACATCCAAAGCATTTCCATATCTGTTTAGATGGAGATATTGAAAGACTTGCTGTTTTTTCTTTATGGAAAGGACATACACATTTATATGCTCTATTTAATTTCAAACCATAATATTCTGCTACTTTTACTATATCTACTCTTTCTTTAACTTCTCTTATCAAACTCATAGCTTACCTCCTAGAATGGTAAATCGTCATTGTCTGATGGCACTGCTCCAAAATCATCAAATGACTCGCCTTGTTGTGCTAATTTCTTTGGATTTGGTATTTTCGCTTCTTCAACTTTGTCTATTGATACTGCATAGAATGGTTTTGTACTTGTATGTACTGCTCCATCAAATCCTTCAAATTCTTCTTCTCTAAATACAATACCAACTTTTTTATTTACTAATGTTTGTTCATTTATATGGTCAAACTTAAAGTTTGCATTTGATGCTTCAATAGAAGTTATTAACCCCTTATAATATTTACTTGTTGTTCCAGGATTAAATCCTTCTGTAAATACTATCCATGTTCCTGGCCATTTCTTTTCTTCTCTAGTATCTGCATCAAATTTCCTTTTAAAAAAGTCTTGATATTCTCCTTCTATAATGTCAACTGCTAATTTTAAATATTCTTTTCCATTTTGACTTGTCTCACAGACTATTTTCTTAATTATGCATTTATATCCTCCTGCAGGTAATGTTTCAAATTCTCCAAAGGCTTGAGCTTCATCATATCCTTGTGGTTTTTTCATAATTATTTTTCCTCCACTTCTTTTATAAATTTATTGTATTTAACTGCTATTTCGTGTTCTATTTTGCATCCTCTTGCATTTTCCCAACCTGGCATAAATATTACTGCATCCACTTTGCTCATTGCTTCAATTGATTTTGCTAAATAGTATAATCTTGCATCTCCTTCAGGTGTTTCTTCAGCAAATATTGTATCAATAACTTTATGTCCTTTTTCTTCAAGTTCTTTTACTAATTTTGCTCTTTCATTTCTGATTTGTTCCTCTGACTTTCCATTCATTGGCTGACTAATCATTATTTTTAAACTTTTCATTTCTTCCATTTTTTTATGCTCCTTTTCTTCTTTTAATTTTAATAAATATAAGGTTTTTGTTTTTATTAAGTCATCATATTTATCTTGATCTACTGTTACTGTTGGTGTAGAAAACACTCGATCTAATGCCATTATTCTTTACCTCCTATAATTTCATTTTTTATACAATCCATTATTTTGTCCATTTCTTCAGGTGTAACTTTTTTTATTTCTATTTTTTCAATTTTATCTTCTGTTTTATTTTCCTTTACTTCTTGTAATTCATCATATTTATTTGCTTTTATTACTAATTCCTTGTATTCTTCACTAGTTATCATTACTACCATTACTTATCACCTCTCTTTCTTTTTTGATACCAATTCCAAAAACCTTTGAACTCTGCTCTTTGCTTTTTAGGAACTCCTTCATTATGTTCTTTCCATTGCTTTTTTAATTGTGTTCTTTCAATTTTCCTTTGAAGACTCATTTTTATTTTCCTCCTTTTGATTTAATCCATAATATTCTCTTATTTTTGTATCTACCATTTTCAAATCATTGTCTATTTCATTATCTTCAAACATTCCTAAAGGAGTTTTTGCAACATCTTGTCCGTTACTTTGTGTGGTAAAATAATGCTTGTTATTGTCATTCATACACCTTAAGACAATTGTAAACATTCCCTCTATACAAACTTTGTCATCAAGCAATTTTCCAATGGTTTTTGGTCTAATATCTCCAAAGTCATTTTTTTCCTCATGCATATTGAAATATACTATTTTATCTTCTGGCAATTTATTTTTTACAAATTCAATTAAAGACCAATATTTATCTCCTAAATCATTGTAAAGATTGAAAACTGCATTGCCTCCTCCAACTTTACTATGATTATTCATAAATTGATTTGTAATTAGATATCCTGAATCGTCTATAACTATTGATTTTTTTTCTGTTAAACAAATCTTTTTCATAATAGTTAAATAATCATCTGTATTTATAGTGCTTTCAAATTTTTTTCTAAAAGGTAGTGGTTTACTTATTACATTTACAAGTGCTAATTCTTTTTCTCCGAAATTCCTTAAACTTGTACTTTTTCCACTACCAGATTTTCCTATTATTAATACTGGTATTCCCATTATTCTTCATCCTCCTTTATTTTTTCCTTTACCAAATTATTTTGTTTTCGTTTATATAATGTACTTTCTACTA
>CAUWNG010000005.1:0-7492 GCA_963560005.1 uncultured Clostridia bacterium | reverse complement strand
GGGATAAAAGAAGAGCAATTAAAGGAAAATGGAGAGTAAAAGAAAATACTTTATTGTTTTTAGTTATATTGGGTGGAGGTATTGGAGCAATAGTAGGAATGTATACTTTCAGACACAAAACTAAAAAAATGGCTTTTGTAATAGGATTTCCATTAATATTAATTTGCCAAATATTACTTATTATATTATTTTTTGTTATTTGATATATAAATTTTATAAAAAAGTATGTAAATGGGAAAAAAAGTAAAAAATAAAAAGTAAAAAATACAGTATATTTTAAAATGTACTGTATTTTTTTGGAAATCAACATGTTACCATAAAAAATACAAAATAAAACTGTTAATAATGTGAATAAAATAGTGTAGTATTTATAGTTATTCACAGAGTTATCCACATTATCCACAACCTGTGAATAATAATTTTTTGTAAACTACAAAAAATGACAAATAATAAGTTACATAATGACAAATGTAATTAAATGGAAAAATGATGTAAGCTTGATATTTTAAGTTAAATGTGTTATAATAAAAAACGGAGTAAGGGTAATAGCCCAAGGTCAGTTACTTTAAAAAAATACAGAGAAGGAGTAATTATTAATGAAGGTTATGATAGACTTGAGATGTGTGGAAAAGATAGAAGTTCGGGAGTATCTAGCAAAAAATGTTAAAGAACAACAAGCAATGGAAGTATTTGCAGACGATCCAAGTGCAAATGTAAGAATAGCGGTATTAGAGAATAAATATATTACTAAAGATATAGTATTATATTTGCTTAAAGATGAATTAGAATGTGTAAGAGAAAAAGCTTTAAATCACAAACTAATTGGTCAAAAAGAGCTTTCTCTAATGACAGTGGATCCTTCAAAAAATGTTAGGAGAGAATTGGCAAAGCAGTCGAAAATTGCTAGAAAGGATTTGCTCAAATTATTGAATGATTCAGAAGAAGTAGTTAGAGAAGCTGCAACGCAAAATATAACTGCTACAGAGCAAGATTTGCTTAAATTGAGCAAAGATCCAAGTCTGTATGTACGCTACAGTGTGCTAAATATAGCAGAAAAGAGAGAAATGTATGGAGTGTTATTAAATATGTTAGATGACTCAGATGATCATTTAAAGGTGGAGGTCGAAAGGGTGGTTTTTAGAAGAAAAAAGAAATCTATGAAGTAACTTTCATCCCCTGGTTTGTAATAAACCAGGGGATTTTTATCTAATAGAATTTCAAAGAAATTTACTATTAAATAAAAATCTTTACTAAAACTACAAACAAAAAAGGAAATATATGGAAAAATATAAATTATATTGACATTTTACTAAAAACTTGATACACTATATAGTATGTTGAATATAATGCGCTGAAAAAGAAAAAATATAATTTACTTATTTAAAGAGAGTTAGTATATGGTGAAAACTAATAATAAGTAATATATGGGGAGCTTTGGAGCATATAATAAATAAGGTGGATAAGTAAACTTATCAAATAGGGTGGAACCGCGGAAAAACTTCGTCCCTAGCTAAATATAGCTAGAGGGCGATTTTTTTAGTCTTTTAGTCTATATCTAAAATAAATTTAAGGAGGTTTTTTTATATGTCAGAAAAAATTACAATGGAAAAGATTGTGAACTTATGTAAAAGTAGAGGATATATATATCCAGGTTCAGAAATTTATGGAGGATTAGCTAATACATGGGATTATGGTCCTTTAGGAGTAGAATTTAAAAATAATGTAAAAAAGGCATGGTTAAAAAAATTTGTACAAGAGAGTAAATATAATGTAGGGTTAGATGCTGCAATACTAATGAATCCACAAACATGGATAGCATCTGGGCACGTAGGCGGATTTAGTGATCCTTTAATAGATTGTAAAGAATGTAAAACAAGACATAGAGCAGATAAACTTATAGAAGAATGGATGAAAGAAAATGATTGCATTGAAGTTGTAGATGGATGGCCAGATGACAAGATGATAGAATACATTGAAAAAAATAATATAGTTTGTCCTAATTGTGGAAAGCAAAACTTTACTTCTATAAGAAAATTTAATTTAATGTTTAAAACATATCAAGGAGTTACAGAAGATAGTACAAGTGAAATCTATTTAAGACCAGAGACAGCACAAGGTATATTTGTTAATTTTAAAAATGTGCTTCGTACTACAAGAAGAAAACTTCCTCTTGGTATAGCACAAGTAGGAAAATCATTTAGAAATGAGATAACACCAGGAAACTTTACATTTAGAACTCGTGAATTTGAACAAATGGAATTGGAATTTTTCTGCAAGCCTGGAACAGATTTAGAATGGTTTAAATATTGGAAAGATTTTTGCAAAAACTGGTTATTAAGTCTTGGAATGAAACCAGAAAATATGAGATTAAGAGATCATAGTAAAGAAGAACTTTCTCATTATAGTAAAGGAACTACAGATATTGAATTTCTATTCCCATTTGGCTGGGGAGAATTATGGGGAATTGCAGATAGAAGTGATTATGATCTATCACAACATGCAAAATTTTCTAAAGAAGATTTTAATTATTTAGACCCTGATACAGGAGAAAAATATATACCATATTGTGTTGAACCTTCTTTAGGATGTGACAGAGTGGCATTAGCATTTTTGTGTAATAGCTATGAAGAACAAGAAATTGCAGAAGGAGATACAAGAACAGTATTACATTTGCATCCAGCATTAGCACCATTTAAAGTAGCAGTACTTCCACTTTCTAAAAAACTAAGTGAAAAAGCAGAAGAAGTATATCAAAAATTATCTAAAAAATTTATGTGTGATTATGATGAAGCAGGAAGTATAGGCAAAAGATATAGAAGAGAAGATGAAATAGGTACACCATATTGTGTAACAATAGATTTTGATACTTTAGAAGATGAAACAGTTACAATAAGAGATAGAGATACAATGGAACAGGTAAGAGTAAGAATTGAAGATTTAATAAAATGGATTGAAGAAAAAATAGAATTTTAGATAATGAAAAATGTGGTTTGCTATAAAAAATAATAAGTGCTTAAATAAGTGAGCACTTATTATTTTTATTATATAAAAGATAGGAAATAAATTCATAAAACAAAGTGGAAAAAATGTAAAAAATATTGAAAAAATTTCCAATTAAAGATATAATTACTTCCATAAAATGTAAAAATAAGAAGGAGGTAATATGCAAAGGATTGGTTATTTGTTAAAAAGAATAAAAACAATGGATAAAAAGGCTATGATGGAAAAGGTAAATTCTATTCATGAAAAAACAGGGAAATCTAAAATTAATATTATTTTAGATATGCAAAAGTGTGCAACAAGATATGGAGCTGGATATATGGATTATGATTTGTTTGAAATGTATAATTTAACAGATGAACAGAGAGATACATATCTTACAAGAGGAAGAAATAATGATTTAGTAACAAAATATTGTGATTTAAATTATTTGCATTATTTTACGAACAAAGATGAGTTTAATGAAAAATTTAATAAATATTTAAAAAGAGATTGGATAAAAGTAAATGGAACGAAAAAAGAGGATATATTAGAATTTATGAGAAAACACAATGAATTTATGGCAAAACCAATTGATGGAGGATGTGGAAAGGGTATTGAAAAAATTAATATAAATAGTTATAATAGTTTAGATGAAATATATAATAATTTAACAAAGAAAAATGCAAATTATGAATTAGAAGAGGTAATTAAACAAAATAAAGATGTTGCAGAAATTTATCCAGATGCAATTAATACTGTAAGAGTAGTTACAATATTAAAAAATTACAAACCGCACATTATATGTACATATTTTAGAATAGGAAATGGAAAAAAATGTGTAGATAATTTTAATAGTGGAGGAATGGTAGCACCAGTGGATGAAAAAACGGGGATAGTAAAATCTGTAGCTATAGATAAAAATAAAAATGTATATAGTATACATCCTCAAACTAATAAAAAAATAGAAGGATTTAAATTTCCATATTGGAATGAAGCAATGAATATGGCAAAAGAGGCAGCTTTAGTAATTCCACAAATGGGATATGTGGGGTGGGATGTAGCTTTTACACCAGAAGGACCAGTATTTGTAGAAGGAAATGAATTTCCAGGACATGATATTTACCAATTACCTGTTCATACACCAGATAAAATTGGGATGATGCCTAAGTTTAATAATTTGCAATAAATATAGTAGATGAGGAAGGTATAGAAATTGGAAAAGAAGAAAAAGAGTTTTTCATTTATGAAAAATGTATTAATGCTAATGTTTTCAGAAGTAATAGTAAAATTATTGGGACTTGTATATAGATTAGTAATAACAAATGCAGAAGGGTTTGGTGATGCTGGATTAGGTTATTACTCATCTGGTTATCAAATTTATGCATTGTTACTTACAATATGTTCTATAGGAATTCCAAGTGTAGTTTCTAAATTTGTTTCAGAAAGATTAGCTGTTGGAGATAAATATGGAGCACAAAGAGTATTTAAAATAGCATTAAAGTTTTTTTCAAGTTTAGGTTTAATATTATCTTTAGGATTATTTTTTGGAGCAGATTTTATTGCAACAAAAATATTAAATGTACCAGATGTAAGTTATGTATTAAAAGTATTAGCGCCTGCAATAGTATTTGTAGCAACATCTGCAATATTTAGAGGATATTTTAATGGGCAAAATAATATGAAACCTTCTAGTATTGCATATACTGTAGAACAATTTTTTAATTGTGTTTTAACTATAACATTTGTATATGCTTTAGTAGGTAAAGATTCTTATATAATGGCAGCAGGAGCTAATCTATCAACAACATTGTCGGTTATAATAACATTTATATACTTTTCTTTATACTATAGAAAACATAAAATTGATACTAATAAATCAGAAGCTAAGAATTCAATAGATTATGGCAAGTCATCTAGAGAAATCTTAAAAAAGATTCTTGCATTTTCAATACCAGTTACAATAGGTTCAATTATTTCAGTTGTAACATTTACAATAGATACAGCCACTGTGAGTAATTGTATTCAAATAGCATATAGCGAAACAGTAGAAAGTAAAGAGGAATTAGAAGAATTAGCAATGGAGAAATCTGGTGTATTATCTAAAGTTGATACATTAGTTAATTTACCAGTAGCTATTAATTTAGCTTTTTCAACAGCTTTAGTACCAGCAATATCACAAAGTATAGCACAAAAAGATAAAAAAACAGCATCAAAAAGATTAACATTTTCAGTATTCGCATCAATTGTGATTGTAGTACCTTGTGCTTTAGGATTTATAAGTTTAGCAGAGCCAATATTGCAGTTAATATACCCGTCTGCTTCAGAAGGTGCTAACATTTTAAGAATAGCTTCGATAACAATGATTTTAGTAGCAATAAATCAAACAATGAATGGTGGTTTATATGGCTTAGGAAAAGCACGAACACCAGCTATTGCATTGGCAATAGGTGCAACAGTTAAACTTATATTAAATACAATATTAATAAGAAATCCAAATATTAATATATATGGAGCTTCAATTGGCTCTTTAGTTTGTCAAATAATAAATTTTATAATATGTTTTACTGTATTAAATAAATCAATAAAGTTGAAAATAAAATTATCAAATATTATCAAACCTTTATTAGCAGGAATTATAATGGGAGCTGGAGTATTTGAAATAAACATGTTATTAAATAATTGCATAAATAGTTCAATTAGTACATTAATTTCAATTGCTTGTGGAGCAGTTATTTATATAGTATCAATATTACTATTAAAAACACTATCTAAAGATGATATATTAATGATACCTTATGGTAGTAAGTTATATGAAATTTTGCTAAAATTGAAGATTTATAAAGAAGAAAAAATATAGTAAATAGAGGAGAATGAAATGGGAAAAATTAAGTATTTAGTTAAACGTATATTGAGTTTAGATTATAAAAATATGATAAAAATAGCAAAAGCACTTGCAAAAAAAACAAACAAAAATTATATTTTTATATTATTTGATATGATGATATGTGGATTTAAATATCAAGCTGGATATTATGATTATCAAGAATTTGAATTTTATAACTTAAACAAGGAAGAAAGAAAAACATATTTGACAAGAGGAAAAAATAATGAAATTGTAAAAAGATTTAATGATAAGTCAAAATTTTATATTTTTGATAATAAAGAGGAAATGTATAAAAAATTTAATAACTTTTTAAAAAGAGACTGGATGATAATTGATAAAAAAGAATTAGATAAATTTATTAATTTCTTTAAAACACATAATACAATTATAGTAAAACCAGTAGACGGAGAAGGTGGAAAAGGAGTAGAAAAATTTATATATTCAGATGAAGAAGAAGCAAAAAGGATTTTTTATAATTTGTTAGATAATAATCAAACTTTAGTAGAGGAATGTATAAAACAACATGATAAAATGGATGAATTATATGGAAAATCTGTTAATTCTTTAAGAATGTTTACATTTTATAAAAATGGAAAATCATATTTCTTACAAGCAATTTTAAAAATAGGAAACGGAGGAGTAGTAGATAATTTTTCTAGTGGTGGAATGTATACATATATAAACGAAGAGGGGTATGTTTTTGTAGAAGCGATAGATAGAAATGATAATATTTACTATGAACATCCAATAAGTAAACAAAAAATAGTAGGATTTAAAATACCTTTATTTGAAGAGGCTGTTGAAATGGTAAAAGAAGCTGCTAAAGTAGTACCAGAAATAGGATATGTAGGATGGGATGTAGCTATAACAGAAAAAGGTCCATTAATTATAGAGGGAAATTGCTTTCCAGGAGTTTTTCAAGTAAAACCAAGCTTATCTAAGAATAAAGAAGGTATTATTCCAAAATATAATGAAGTAATGCATATATTTTAAAAATTAAGAAAGGAAATAAAATAGAAGATGAAAAAATATTATTTTACATCAGAAAGTGTAACAGAAGGTCATCCAGATAAATTGTGTGACTTAATATCAGATAGTATATTAGATGAATGTTTAAAACAAGACGAAAATTCTAAAGTAGCAGTTGAAACATTTTTATCAAGTAATTTAGTAACAATAGCAGGGCAAATAACATCCAATGCCAAGTTTGATATAGAAAAAATTGTAAGAGATACAATAAAAGAAGTCGGCTATGATAATGAAAACACAGATATTGATTATAGAACTTGCAAAATACAAGCTAAAATAACAAGGCAAAGTCCAGATATAGCTCTTCGGTGTAAATATTGGTGGAGCAGGGGACCAAGGTATTATGTTTGGTTATGCAAGTAATGAAACAGAAGAATATATGCCATATGGAATATATCTTGCACATAAACTATCTAAAAAGTTAACAGAAGTAAGAAAAGAAAAAGTAATTCCATATTTAAGACCTGATGGAAAAACACAAGTTACTATTGAATATGAAAATGATAAGCCAAAAAGAATTGAAACTATTTTAATATCAACACAACATCAAGAAGAAATATCACAAGAAAGAATAAGAAAGGATATAATTGAAAAAGT
>CAUWNG010000004.1:0-7647 GCA_963560005.1 uncultured Clostridia bacterium | reverse complement strand
ATTTTTTCCTTTACCAAATTATTTTGTTTTCGTTTATATAATGTACTTTCTACTATGCTTAAATAAGTCATTAATTCTTCATCTTCATCAATTTTTAATTTATCTTTATAACTTAATCTTGTATTATTAAATATTAAATCTAAGATAATTTTTAATTTTTCACTATCTGTTTTTAATCTTATTAACTCATCAATTTCTATTTCAGATTTTCCTGGCATTTGCTTTTTCCTCCTTATACTCTAATTTCAAAAATACTCTTAGTTTCATAAACTGTTAACCTATATTTTTCTCTTTTTTTATAATTTTGTTTTTTTGCACATATATCACAAAGCACTTTATTCATTCTTGCTCTTCTTTTCCCACAAAAAGGACATATATGTTTTTCTTTTAGTTTATAGTACCTTTCTCTATTCTTTCTTTTTGCTTCTGGTAATATATTGTCTCTATTTCTTATATAATTTTTTCTTTTCCTTTCAATGTCATTAGCTTTACACCTAAAGCAAAGTGTTTGCCCTCTTATTGCATTTTCTTGTCCACACTGTACACAAATGTGATGTTTTTTTAAATAGTTATATCTTTCCATACTTCCCATTACTTAATTCTCAAGCTTTCTCCTCTTGGCTCTAAATGAGCAAAAGGTAAATTTTTTCCTTCTTCTAATGCTTGTCTAATTTTATCTGTATCGTTTTCAATAATTGTTTTTGTATATTCCTTTGGTACTTTTCCATCAATTGTAAGTGCTTGTTTTCCACCATTTTTTGCTATATTAAAACTAAATAAATCTGTGGCAAATTTTGTTTTCCCAGTTTCCTTCATTGCATTAAATAAGTTATTTTTTAATGCTTTTACTCTATTTTCAAATACTTTTGCACTATCTGTTAGTCTTTTTGCTTCTTCCTTTCTAGCTTTTTGTTTTGCTTCTAATTCTTTTATGATTTTCGCATATCCATCTGCTTTTTCTTCAATTTCTCCTTCTATTGATTCCAATGTATCAAGTATCATTTGCTCGTCTATTTCCTCGTCATACAACATATTTAGTACAGTTTCATAATTATTTGTTAATTGATATAAATTACTCATTTTCTTCATTTCCTTTCCAGCTTTTATAAGCTTGTTCAAAATCTTCAAAATAACTTCCTTACCACCATGAATGTTCTTCTAAAATTGCACATATAACAAATTGTTGTCTTTCTATATTACACAGGAAGGATTTTTTGCCTTTTCCTCCAAATAAAATGTAATATGTATTTCCATTATTATTGTAAAAAAGTTTTTTTGGCATTTTCTTGTCCTTTCTAACTTTTTATGTTAAAATAACATAAGAAGTATTTATATAAATATTTTTATGAATCATCTATTTTGCAGTTTGGTCGCTGGTAGATGGTTCATTTTTTAGGTTATCTTCACAGATGAATAAAATTTGTTGTAATATTTCTCTTAATTCAGCTTCATTGTGAAATTCATCTATATCTGAAATAAGATTTTTTATTTCCTGGTATCCCATTCAATTCCCTCCTTTCAAAAGTTTTAAATTATTTTTCATAATTCTTAATGTAGTATGCATATTGTTGTATCTATATATGATAAATAAACTTTTAACATATTCTTTTATATTCATGTTGTTCCTCCTAATCCCATAATGTTATATTGCGATTTAAATATGTTTCTTGATAATAATCTATTGCTTCTTGATCTCCAGAATTTACTTTTTGTTGTAGCTGATACCTCCAAGTTGTAAGATATTTTTCTGGATACTGTATAAGTTCTATTGACATAAAAATCATAATTACTGTGAATATTATTGTAATCACTATTGTGGATATCGCTTTTATAAATTTCTTTTTATTAACAATTTTCATTAAAATCCACCTCTTTCTTCCCCACATACTCATAAACTTTTATAGGAACAATATCATAGCTCCATTTTCCATCTGGTTTTTGTACTGCACTGCCAAATGGTAGCCTTTGTTGTTGTAGTCCTAATCTTACATATTGAACACTTTTATGAATTATTTTCGCAGCTTCCTGAGGTGTCATTTCTGCCTTTTTTCCCATCTTCTTTCCTCCTTATTTTTGTGTGTCGTCTCGCATTTTTTATTTTTTTCATTTTTCATCCTTTCTTGTATCTTTTTAAGACACTTATAAATTAAAAAAAATTTGATCTACTTCTTCACTTGTTAATGAATATTTTTCTTTTATCTTTAGAATTTCATTTTGTGTAAATTCAGAGCCATTTGTTTCATTCATTTTTGAAGATAATGTAGTCCTTGAAATTTGTAGATATTCTGCTAAATTTCCCCCATTGTCACCATATAATGCCATTTTTGACTTTAGTTTATTAATATCCATTTCGCTCCTCCTTTCTTGTATCTTTTTAAGACACTTACATGATATAATATTTATTTTTTATTGTCAATAGTTTTTTATATATTTTTTAAATTTTTAAGACACTTTTTTAAAAATACTTGTAAAACTTGTAAATATATGATAATATAAAGACACCTTGGAGGTGTATAGTAATGAATATGGGAGAGCGTATAAAACAATTAAGAATTGAAAATGGTCTTACTCAAGAAGAATTGGGTAAATATATTGGTGTACAAAAATCAGCAATTAGAAAATATGAAAAAGGTGAAGTTAAAAATATGAAAAGATCTTCTATACAAATTTTATCTAATCTATTTAAAGTTTCTCCTTCTTATTTAATGTGTATAGAAGATAATGAAAAATCTTCTTCTTTAAATAATAAAAAATATACTAATATTCCATTAATCTCTGACTACAATGAAAATCTAGAAATATCAATACAAAAATTTTTTGTGAAAGAAATTATTATAATAGATTCTTTCCCACAAAAAACTTTTGCTTTACAAATAAATGATAATTCTATGTTACCTTTATTAGGAATTGGCGATATTGCTATTATTACTGAAAACTTTAATTTTGAATCAGGGCAAACCTGTTTGATTTTAACTAATAATATTATTATGATAAGAAAAGTTATAAAAACAAATGACGAATATGAATTACAAGCAATGAATCCGTATTATCCAATTGAAAAAACAAAAGAATTAAAAATATTAGGTAAAGTAGTAAAAGCAGAAAATCAAAGTGCTTTTAAATAGAAGGGAAGTGAATATAATGTTTTGTTATAATTGTGGAAAGGAAATAGATGACAAAGCTGTTGTTTGCATAAATTGTGGTGTAGAAACAAAAAATATGAAATCAACTACTGATAAAAATATTGTTATCAACAACAGTTCATCTTCTTCATCAAGTGCTACAAATCCTAACAATAAAACTAAAAAGAAATACAACTTTTTATTAGACTTGCTTTTAATCTGTTGTACTGGTGGCTTATGGATTATTTGGATGATTGTTCGTCCAAAATATGAATATTAAAAAACGGACAATGTGTTTCATTTGCGAGACGACACACATTATCCGAGGATGCAACCACTTCGAAAAGTGATTACTTTTGTATTATATACAAAAAGCTTTCATTTTTCAAGTGTTATTAATGAAAAAATGGAGGTTTTTTATGAAAAGAGCAAATGGTACAGGAACAGTTGTTAAACTGTCTGGAAACAGAAGAAAACCATGGATGGTCAAAGTTCCAGAATATAATGCATTTAGTAGTTTTACTGGTCGTCAAATTCCTATTGGATATTTTTCTACTAGACCAGAGGCTGATTTCTGCTTGGCAGAATATAATAAGTCTCATGGAATATATGATGCAGATAAAATGCAATATACTTTTGCAGATGTATATAATGATTTTAAACGAGAAAAATTCCCTACTAAAGAAGAACAAAAAATAATGAAAGAAACTAGAAAAAAAATAATAGGTAAATTGGGAATCTCTAATATGTGGCAAATATCAGGTTCTTATAAAAATTCTCAAATATTATGGAATAGAAAATATGTTGATTTGCGAAAGCATGATTTTGAATCCGTTGTATATTCTGTAAAAGATTTAAGCCCTTCAAAACTTAATCATATTATATCTTTTTTCAGAAAAATGGATCAATATGCAATGGAGCAAGGGATTATTACAATGGGATATGCACAATTTTTAGAGATTATTCCTGAAGAAATACAGAGACCAAAAGTTCCATTTAGTACGGCAGAAATTGAAAAAATATGGGAACATCAAGGTAATATAATAGCTGATATTGTATTAGTATTATTATATACTTGTATGAGAATTAATGAATTACTAGAACTAGAAACAAAAAATATTTTATTAGATGATAATTATATGATAGGTGGATTAAAAACAGAAGCTGGTAAAGATAGAATAATCCCTATACATCATATTATAAAACCTATTATATTAAAATATTTTAATTCTAATAATAAATATTTATTTACAGATGAAAATGGCAATAAAATTGAATATGCTACTTATAGAATTCATTTTAATGATTTTATGAATCAACTTAATATGGATCATATTTCACACGAAGCAAGATTAACAGGAAGATCTGAATTAGATAGAAAAGGTGCAAATAAAATTTGTATTGATAGAATTTTAGGGCATAAAAGTCAAGGTATTGGAGAACAAAAATATACTGACAAAACAATCGAAGAATTAATAGAAACAATAGAATTAATTACCTATAATATAAAGAATAACGGCTTTCGAGTTTTATCTAAAACTATGTAGTTAGAAACAAATTAGTAACATGAAAAGGCTACAAGTATTGAAATGTAGCCTTTTTTTATTTTTCAAATTTTACAGTTTTGTCACTTTCGGCATAACTTCAAATTTAATTCTTTTTCAACTAATTGAAACTGACAATAATCTGCCAGTTTCAACTTATTAAATATTATTATAACTTCCTTTTGGGAATACAATCCTTACTTCTGTTCCTATATCTTTTTCAGAATTTAATTCTAATCCTAACCCTAACTTATTACACAATTTTTTGCATAGATATAATCCGATACCTGTTGATTTCTTCCCTATAATTCTTCCATTATCTCCTGTAAATCCTTTTTCAAATACTCTTGTAATTTCTCCTTTTTTTATTCCAATTCCATTATCTTTTATATATAAAATCACTTTTTCTTTCTTTTCTTCAGCGTATATTTCTATTTTTTTATTTTCTTCTTTTAAATATTTAATAGAATTTTCCATAATTTGATTTAATATAAAGCTTATCCATTTACTGTCTGTATAAATTTCTTTTTCAAGATTATGCAAGTCTAAAATAATATTACTTGATATTAATATTGTTTTATTTTTTAATATAATAGAATTTACTATTTCTTGTAAATTAGATTTTGTAATTGTATAATCTTTTTCTACTGTATTACTTCTAGCATAAAATAAAGCTTGTTCAGTATAATTTTCTATTCTATCTATTTCTTCTGCAATACTTTTTGTTACTTCATTTTTATTATTTTCTATTACCATTTTACTGGCTGCTATTGGTAGTTTTATCTCATGAATCCAAAGTTCTATATATTCTTTATAATCTTCTTGTAAGTATTTATATTTATTTACATTTTCAAGCATTGACTTTCCTATATCTTGTATTGTTTCTTTAAGTATTCTTCCCTCTATAAAATCTGGTGTATCTATAATTTCTGATATTAAATATTTTTCTTCCAATTCTCCCATATTTTCTTTCAGAATATTGTAAAAAGATTTTTTATTATAATATTCTATGCTAAATGCAATTGTTAATAAAATAATTGGTATTATTCCTATTATAATTCTAATTACTATATTTATATTATATACTAATAATAATACTTCTATCATTGATATTCCTAATAATGTCAAAAAGATTAATAATATTTTTTCTTTTATAAAACTACTTATTCTCATTTCAATATATACCCCAATCCCCTTTTGGTTTCAATTGTATCTTCTAATCCTACTTCTTCTAATTTATCCCTTAATCTTTTCATATTTACAGTTAAAGTATTGTCATCAATAAAACTTTCGCTTTCCCATAAATAATTAATTATATCTTCTCTAGGTACAATTTTGTTTTTATTTAGTGTAAGATAATAAATAATTCTAAATTCATTTTTAGTCAATTCTACTTTCTTGCTATCTGTTTCAATGGTATTTTGTGAAATATTTAATATGAATTTTTCACATTTAATTTGATCTTGATTAGTTTCTGCACTTTGTGTTCTCTTTAAGAGTCCTGTAATTTTTGCAAGCAGTATTTGTATATTATATGGTTTTGTTACATATTGATCTGCTCCATAATTTAAACTAATTAGCTCATCAATTTCCGTATTTCTGCTTGTAACCATAATAATTGGTACATTTGATTTTTTTCTAATCTCTTTACATATATATTGCCCATCTGTATATGGTAAATTTATATCTAACAATATTAAGTCTGCATTTTGCTTTAATATATCATCTACAATATTATTAAAATTTGTTAATCCTACTGCTTCAAATCCATTATTATTCAAAAATCTTTCTAATTCTTCTCTTATTTTCTTTTCATCTTCTATAATTAATATTTTTTGCATTTTATCAACCCCTGTCCCTATTATATTTTCTAATTATACTAGGCTTTATTAAAAAATAAAGAGGTTCCTTTTTACAAGGATTCCTCTTGTTGTTAGTCTTATTTATAAAGCCCTAATTTTCTTATATTAAAATAGCTTTTTAACTATTTTTTATTGGTATAAAATTTTTAGCAAATTCATATTTTCCTCTATTTTTAACATATAAAAAACCTATAATACTAAAAACAATCGCTCCAATAAAGTTAACAAATAAATCTTTCATTGTATCAATAATACCTATATCTAAATATCCATTTTCAATTGTGGTAATTGTTCCATCTTCTGAATAAATCTCTGCTCTTTCAATATTATTTACCTTAATTGGTACATTTTCTCTATTTGGATTTAATTCTACAGAAGAAATACTTTTAACAATCCTATCTTTTTGCATATCCGTCCTAAATACACTATCTGCTGTAAACTCATAAAATTCCCATAATATTCCTATTGTCATTGAAAAACAAAAAGCAACAATTGCAACATATAGTGGTGAAAGACTTATTTTTTTGCTATTTTGATTTAATAAATCTATTAATGAAAAACCAATTCCGGCACATAAAAATCCATTTAATATATGCAATAATGTATCCCAAAAAGGTATAATACCATAAAAGTTATTAATTTCTCCTAATATAGTGGCTGAGAAAATAAACATATATATAATTGCTTCTAATAAACTTGGTAATCCTATTTTAAACTTTTCAGATATAATAGTTGGTATTGTAAATAACAGTAAAGCTAATATGCACATAAATACATTTTCAAAATTTCCCATTAATATTTGAAATACCATACATATAACAACCAATAATCTTAATGTTAAATATACTGCAATTGATTTTTTATTTGTTTCTTCATATTTTTTCTTCATTTTCTTTACAAATTTTCCCATATATTACTCCTATTACTTCTAAATTTTCTGTTCGAATTAAAGAAGAATTCGAATTATTATATCTTATTCATTTATTTATAAATAATTTTTTATTTAATAGCATTATATCATAAATTTTTAAATTACTCTATATTTTTATATAAAATATTTTATATATTATGAAAGAAATGTGATAATGTCTTAAGTAATGAAATAAGAAAATGTCCCAA
>CAUWNG010000003.1:0-8608 GCA_963560005.1 uncultured Clostridia bacterium | reverse complement strand
TTCTCTAGCAGTTTAGCTCCATTATTTATAGAAGCTTATAGTAAAATAACTTTAGTTGATATAAGATATTTAACAAGTGATTATTTAGAAAAATATATAGAATTTAAAGATCAAGATGTGTTATTTGCATATAGTACATTATTATGGAACCAAGGAAATATATTGAAATAAAGTAATATTTTTTAGACAAGCACATATATATAGTATAAATTAAACAAAGGAGAGTGTTATATATATGTGGCATACTTTATCTATTCAGGATACATTAAAAAAGTTTGGGAGTAATATTAGTACAGGCTTAAATTCAAAAGAAGTAGAGAAAAGGGTTAAGGATTATGGCAAAAATAAACTTAATGAAAAAAAGAAAGAAAATATTTTTATTAGGTTTTTAAAACAATTTGACGACTTTATGATAATTATTTTAATTATTGCATCCATTATTTCTGCTGTGGTAAGTAATATGCAAGGAAGCAATGATTATTTTGATTCTATAATAATAATTGCAATAGTTGTTTTTAATGCGGTTATGGGATTGATACAGGAATCTAAAGCAGAAAAATCATTAGAAGCATTACAAAAAATGTCAGCACCAACATGTAAGGTAAAAAGAAATGGAAAAATAGAAATAATAAAAGGTGAAGATGTAGTACCAGGAGATATTATAATTTTAGAATCGGGTAACTATGTACCAGCAGATTGCAGACTTATCAGTTCTTTCAATTTAAAGATAGAAGAATCCACTTTAACAGGTGAGAATGTACCAGTTGAAAAAATATCAGATATAATTTTAAAAGAAAAAGTATCAGTTGGAGATATGCTAAATATGGCTTTTGCTACTACAGTGGTTGTAAATGGACATGGTGAAGCAATAGTAACAGAAACTGGAATGAATACAAAAGTTGGGAAAATAGCAAAGATGATTATAACAAATGAATCTCCAGAAACACCATTACAAAAAAAGTTGGGGCAGGTAGGAAAAAACTTAGGAATTGGATGTTTAATTATTTGCGTTTTGATTTTTATAATAGGATTAATTAAAAAGATAGAACCAATAGAAATGTTTATGACTTCAGTAGGATTAGCTGTAGCAGCTATTCCAGAAGGATTACCTGCTATAGTAACTATAATGCTTTCTATAGGAGTAACAAAAATGGCAAGAAAAAATAGTATAATAAGAAAATTGCCAGCAGTAGAAACTTTGGGAAGTAGTAGTGTCATTTGTTCAGATAAAACTGGAACATTAACACAAAATAAAATGCAAATTACTAAAATATGTGATATTAATGGAGAAAAAATAGATTCTCAAACAAGAAATTTTATATTAGAAATTGCTTCAATGTGTACAGATGTAGATGTAAATAATAAAAAAGAAACATTTGGAGAACCAACAGAAGTTGCAATTGTAAATGCTGCATTAAATTATGGAATAAATAAAAATAACTTATATTTAAATATGAATAGGATTAATGATATTCCATTTGATTCGAATAGAAAAATGATGACTACAATACACAGAATTAAAAATAAGTATAGAATTATAACAAAAGGAGCACCAGATGTAATTCTTAAAAGATGCAATAAATATTATAATAATGGAAATGTAAGTATACTAAATAGAAATATTGTTGACAGTATAGAAAATATAAACAATAACATGGCTAATAATGCATTAAGAGTACTTGCAGTAGCATATTTAGATGTTGAAAGTTTACCATCTAAAATAGAATCTAATGTAATAGAACAAAATTTGGTTTTTGTAGGATTAATGGGAATGATAGATCCTCCTCGCGAAGGAGTAAAAGAAGCTGTTGCAATATGCAAAAAAGCTGGAATAAAAACTGTAATGATTACAGGAGATCATTTAGCAACTGCAAAAGCGATAGCTAAAGATTTAGGAATATTAAGAAATAATAATTTGGCTATAACAGGAGAAGAATTAGATAAAATCCCACAAATTATTTTGGAAAGAGATATAATGAAGTATTCTGTATTTGCAAGAGTTTCACCAGAGCATAAAGTAAGAATAGTAAAAGCTTTTAGAAATACAGGAGCAGTTGTAGCAATGACAGGAGATGGGGTAAATGATGCTCCAGCATTAAAAAATGCCGATATAGGTATTGCAATGGGATTAAATGGGACGGATGTTGCTAAAAATGCGGCAGATATGATATTAACAGACGATAACTTTGTAACTATAGTAGAAGCTGTAAAGCAAGGAAGAAACATATTTGAAAATATAAGGAAGGCAATACATTTTTTAATAGCTACCAATATAGGAGAAATTGTTACAATATTTTTGGGGTTATTATTAGGTTTAAAATCTCCATTACTAGCAATACAATTGCTTTGGGTAAATTTAGTTACAGATTCACTTCCTGCTATAGCACTTGGATTAGAGCCACCAGAAAAAGATATTATGAATAAAAAACCAAGAGATTCTAGAAAAAGTATTTTTGCAGAAGGATTGTGGGGAAAAATATTTGCAGAAGGAACTATGTTGGGGGTACTTACATTATTATCATTTTCTATAGGAAATAATTTATATAATGTAGAAATTGGTAGAACAATGGCTTTTGTATCTTTGGGAATTTTAGAATTAGTTCATAGTTTTAACATAAAAAGTGAAACTTCAATATTTAAAGTTCGGATTGTTTGAAAATAAGTATTTAATAGGTGCATTTGTATTAGGAGTTATATTACAGATATTAGTTGTTGTAATTCCACCAATAGCCAATATATTTAAATTAGTTCCTCTAAATGGTGTACAATGGTTGTATACTTTTGGTATTTCAATATTACCGTTAATTATAATAGAAGTTCAAAAAAAATTAAATGAAGTAAAATTTGGAAAAGTGGTATATGAGTATAAAGAAATTTAAGTTGCTATTTTTAGCAACTTTTTTTTTCTATTAACATATAATAAATAATAAAAGAGAGGGGATACAATGGCTCAAAAAGGAATGGATTTTAAGCATAAAGAAGTTATAAATATAACAGATGGTAGAAGGTTAGGATTTGTTCAAGATGTATGTGCAGATTTATCAACAGGAGCAATAACATCTATAATAGTTCCAGGTAGTAATAAGTTGCTTAATATGTTCTCAAGCAATAATGATATAGTGATAGAATGGCAAAAAATTAAATGTATTGGAGAAGATGTAATTTTAGTTGAAATATAAAGAAATTTTAGGATTTTAGTAAAAAAATGAGGTTGTGAATATAAAAAAATAAATGGTAAATGTTTTGACTTTTACCATTTTTTATAGTATAATAATAATGTAGTTTAAGAAAATAAAAAAGCTTTCCTAGACTAATTAAATACTAAAATTTGAAATTAGGAAGGAGTGACTTACATGTTTAATGTAGGTGATAAAATAGTGTATCCAATGCATGGAGCAGGAACAATTGATGCAATAGAAGAAAAAAATATATTAGGAGAAAATCAATCTTATTACATAATAAAAATGCCTGGAGAAGTTAAAGTAATGGTTCCGACTAATAAAGCAGAACAAGTAGGAGTAAGAAATATTATTAATAAGGATGAAGCAGTAAAGGTAATTTCAATTTTAGGAGAAGATGAGACAGAAATGTCTCAAAATTGGAATAAAAGATATAGAGACAATATGGATAAAATAAAAAGCGGAGATATATATGAAGTTGCAGATGTAGTAAGAAACTTAAGCTTTAAGCAAAAAGAAAAAGGATTATCAACAGGAGAGAAAAAAATGCTTTCCAATGCAAAGCAAATATTAGTAAGTGAATTAGTATTAGCAGAACATGCATCACAAACAGAAGTAGAAGAACAAATTGAAAATAAAATTAATATATCTTTTGATGAATATAGAGGAAGTTCTCAAATAATAGAAGATGATATTAGTAAAAAAATTATAAATAGATTTATACCATTTAATGAAGATAGTTTACCAGAAGATAATAATACGGAAGTATAGGAAGAGTTTGTAATATATTACAAACTCTTTTTGTATAATAATGTAAAAAAGTGATATAATATAGATATTAGTAATATATTTGGAAACATAATGTAAAATTGTCATAAAGTGTGGAAGGAATAAAATGTTTTATGTCGAATAATATATAGTAGATTGAAAAGAAAGGAAATTAATTTTGGCCAAGTACTATAGTGAAGAATTAATAGAAGAAATAAGAAATAGTAATGATATAGTAGACGTAATTTCTCAATATGTAATACTAAAAAGAAGTGGTAGAAATTTTTTTGGATTATGTCCTTTTCATAAAGAAAAGTCACCATCTTTTTCTGTTTCACCAGATAAGCAAATTTTTCACTGCTTTGGTTGTGGAGTAGGTGGGAATGTAATACATTTTGTTAGCAAAATAGAAAATTTGGGTTTTAAAGATACATTAGAAATACTAGCTAGCAGAGTAAATATACAGTTACCAGAATTGGAAGGATATGATTCAGATGAAAATGCAAAGCTTAAGTCTAAACTTTATGAAATAAACCAAGCTACTGCAACTTTCTATCATGAAAATTTATATAAAAATTCTTCAAAAGAAGCTCAAGAATATATAAAAAAAAGAAAATTAGACAACAATACATTAAAATCATTTTTAATTGGTTATTCTGGAGTTTTTGATGAATTATATACATATTTAAAGTCAAAAGGATTTAATGATAATGAAATATTATCATCTGGACTTGTTAATAAAAGTGAAAATGGCAAGTTTATAGATAGATTTAGAAGAAGATTGATGTTTCCCATACAAGATGTAAGAAATAGAGTTATTGCATTTGGAGGAAGAGTTTTAGATGATTCAAAACCAAAGTATATAAATTCAGCTGAAAATTTGGTTTACAGTAAGGGAAGACATTTATTTGGACTAAATCTTGCCAAAAATTCACAGAAGAAAAATTTGATTATTGTAGAAGGATATATGGATTGTATATCTTTATACCAAAGAGGAATTACAAATGTTGTAGCATCATTAGGAACAGCACTAACAGAATCACAAGGAAGATTGTTAAGAAAGCATAGTGAACAAGTAATTATAGGATATGATGCAGATGGTGCGGGACAAGCTGCAACATTAAGAGGTATGGAAATTTTACAAAATATGGGATGCGATATAAGAATATTACAAATAGAAGGAGCAAAAGATCCAGATGAATTTGTAGTTAAATATGGACCAGAGAGATTTAATAAATACGTTGAAAATGCTATATCTTTAATAGAATTTAAAATTAAGATTTTAAAGAAAAATTTAAATTTAGAAAATGCTAATGACAAAATAAAATTCTTAAAGGAAATTGCAAAATTATTATCAAGAGTAAATAGTGATTTAGAAAAGGAAATTTATTTGGATAAGATTTCTAAAACCTATAATATTTCAAAAGAAGCAGTTCAGGCTGAAATAAATAAATTGTTATATTCAGATAGTAAAGGTGCAAAAGTTTTAGATAAACCCTTTAAAACTTTTATAAAAAAAGAAGAGTCTAAAGAAAATGTTTCTGAAATAGATAAAAAGAGAGAGGATATGATTATTTATCTTCTTATAACATATCCAGAAAAGAGCTTTAAAATATTAAAAAATGAGATAAAAATAGAAAATATCCAAAACGAGATAAATAGAAAAATAATAAAAAAATTGTATGAAGAATTAGAAAAAGGAGATATTAATAATATATTAGATAAAATTGAAGATATAGAAGAAGTAAACTATTTATCTGGAATTATGGCTCAAGATTTTGAAATTGTAGATGAACAAAAGGCAATAGATGATATAATAAATATTTATACAAAAAAGAAATTGATAAATAAAAGAAACGAAATTTTAAAAAAAATAGAAAGTTCAGGGACAGCATCTAATGATGAAATGAAAAATTTAGAAAGAGAGCTAAGTAATATAATTATTGAATTGGCGAAAATAAAATAGATTATTTATTTAATAGTAAATTTAATTTTATTAGATAAAAAGTTTTGCCTAGGAAAGGAAAGAATTTAAATGGATAATAAAGAAAAAGAACAAGTAACAAAAAAAGTAAACAAAAAGGAACTTGATAGTGTAAGTAGAGAAAAAGTAGAAAATATAATAAAAAAAGCAAAAGAGCAAGGACAACTTACATACAAAGATTTAGCTACAGAATTAGAAGGAACAGATCCTGAAAATATAGATAAGGTATTTGATACATTTGAAGAAATGGGTGTGGATATCTTAAAAGATGATGATGTTGATATTGAACCAGATTTAGAAGACTTAAAAGAAGTAGAAGAGATAAAATTAGAAGATATAGATGTAAACAATATGGAAGGGATCAATATAGATGATCCTGTTAGAATGTACTTAAGAGAAATAGGCAAGATTCATTTATTGACTTATGATGAGGAATTGGATTTGGCAAAAAGAATTTTAGAAGGTGAGGAAGAAGCTAAACAAAAGTTAGCTGAATCGAATTTAAGATTAGTTGTAAGTATTGCTAAAAAATATGTGGGAAGAGGAATGATGTTTCTTGATTTAATTCAAGAAGGAAATATGGGGCTTATTAAAGCAGTAGAAAAATTTGATTATACAAAAGGGTACAAGTTTAGTACTTATGCAACATGGTGGATAAGACAAGCTATTACAAGAGCTATTGCAGATCAAGCAAGAACAATAAGAATACCTGTACACATGGTAGAAACTATAAATAAATTAATAAGAACTTCAAGACATTTATTACAACAAAATGGAAGAGAGCCATCAGTAGAAGAGTTGTCTAAAGAAATGGAAATGCCAGTAGATAAAGTAGTAGAAATACAAAAAATAGCACAAGATCCAGTATCATTAGAAACTCCAATAGGAGAAGAAGATGATAGTCATTTAGGAGATTTTATACAAGATGATGACAGTCCAGCACCACAAGATTCAGCAGCATATACTTTGTTGAGGGAACAATTAGAAGAAGTAATGAATACATTAACACCAAGAGAAGCTAAAGTTTTAAAACTAAGATTTGGCCTAGAAGATGGCAAAGCCAGAACATTAGAAGAAGTAGGAAGAGAATTTATGGTAACTCGTGAAAGAATTAGACAAATAGAAGCAAAAGCATTAAGAAAACTTAGACATCCTAGTAGAAGTAAAAAATTAAGGGATTATATGAATTAAAATGAAAAAATTATATAGATTTTATTAAAAAAACTTATTAAAATGTAAAAAATAACATATTTCAAAAAATGAAATATGTTATTTTTGGTAGCGAAGAACAGGCTTATCGCTTGTATTCTCAACACTTTTAACTACTTTTTTTAAGTTAGTCATTTAGGTGTAAAAAGTAAAAACAAATTATAGAAAACTAATTTTGTATTGATTTTGTGTATAAATTGTGATACAATGAATATAATAATACTATGGAGGTGATTAAAATGGCTAAAACTGATACTTTGCATATTAGAATTGAACCATCTGTAAAAACAAGAGCAGAACAGACTTTAAGTGATTTAGGTTTATCTATTACTGAAGCAGTTAATGTATTTTTAAATCAAGTCATTTTACACGATGGTATTCCTTTTAAAATTGAAAAGCCAAGATATAATAAGGAAACTATTCAAGCAATGGAAGATGTTAAAAATGGAAAAAATTTAAGCAAAACTTTTGAGAGTGTAGATGAAATGTTTGAGGAGTTGGATAAATAGTGCTAAAAGTAAACTATTCTAATCAATTTAAAAAAGATTATAAATTAATAAAGAAAAGAGGTTATAACATCAATTTGTTGAAACAAGTTGTTCAATTAATTGCAGAAAAAAAGCCTCTTCCTCAAAAATGTAAAGAACACTATCTTACAGGGAATTATAAACGGCTTCCGAGAGTGTCATATACAACCTGATTGGCTTTTAATTTATAGAATTGAAAATGATGAATTAACTTTAACTGTATCAAGGACTGGTACTCACTCAGATTTATTTTAAAGATATTTTTTTAAATTTGATTAATATTATTTGACGCCAACTGTAAATAGCTTGTATCTAAAGATACAAGCTATTTACAGTTCTTTTCTATTGGTAGCGAAGATGTGATTCGAACACATGACCTACCGGGTATGAACCGGGTGCTCTAGCCAACTGAGCTACTTCGCCATATATACTACGTTTAATATTATAAGATGTTGAATTACTTTTGTCAAGCTAAAACAGAAAATAATTTAAAATTACTTTCTGTTTTAGTTTAAAAATCTCTTTCTGAACCTTTTTCTTGTTCTTTTTTTAATGATTTACTTTCTTTTTGCATAATAATAGGATTTTTAACTTCCACTTTTTGAACTACATGTTTATTAGAAGAATAATTTACTTTTTTAAACATTTCTTCTATATTTCCAATTCTTGTTTGACAAGCTTTTAGTTCTTCTAATTCTTCTCCATTGCTTAATACTGCTAAAGATGGTTCTTCTTTTATATCTACACCTAAATTATTCCAAAATTTTTTAATACTTTCTATAATATTCATAATTTACTCTTAAAATTAAGAAATTCACCTCCATAAGGTAGTCTACAATCTATTATAGTATAACATTTATACATAAAAAAGTCAAGTACAACTTGACTTTTTTATGAATATTCTGTGATATGATCACCCTATAAAATTATTTTATGAAAAG
>CAUWNG010000002.1:0-20329 GCA_963560005.1 uncultured Clostridia bacterium | reverse complement strand
ACTAAAACATAACTCTCTCTCTCTCTCTCTCTCTACAACTGCAACGGTTTCAGCTCTCATTTGTACTTTGCACCTCTTTTATCTTATAATGTTTTAAAATTCTGCTTCTTTTAAATTATACTCATTTTTTATAATTTCCATTATTATATTTACAGTTTTCTCCAAGTTGTTATTTTTTATAACATAATCATACATTCCTATTTTTGATTCTTCATAATCAAATCTGTTTAAACGTAATTGTATTTCTTCACTACTTGGATTGTCTATTCTTGATTCTAATCGTTTTTTTAATTGTTCTTTTGGTACTCTTAAGAAAATGGTAACTATTTTCACTTCATCTTTTAAAATTTTCTGTAAATTTTCTACTCCATTTACTTCTATATCCTTTACTATTATTTTACCACTATTTACTTTTTCATTTAATAATTTTTTTGATGTACCATAATAATGTTCATGATGTATAGAGTACTCGTATAAATCTCCATTTTTTATTGCTTGTTCAAATTGCTCAGTTGTTACAAAATTATATGTAACTCCTGGTATATCATTATTTCTTGGTTTTCTATCTGTATAAGATGGAAGTGATACAACATTTTCCATTCTTTCTATAAGTTCTTTTTTTATTGTATCTTTTCCTGCTCCCGAAACTCCAGATAATAGTACTAGCATGCTGTCACCTTTCCTTCTGCTATTTCATCTGCTGCTAAAGATACAGTAGATGGCTCAATCTTTTTTGTTAAAGGATTACTCCCTTCTGATAATTGTCTTGCTCTTTTTGATGTTACAACAACTAATCTAAATCTATTATCTACATGTTTTAATAATTCTGGTACTGTTGGTTTTACTATCATTTTAAATTCCCCTTTCTATTCCTCTTCTTCTTGAAGATTTTCTTCAAAATCTTTTCCTAGTCTACTTGCCACTGTTTCTGGCTGTACAGCTGATAAAACAATATGACCTGAATCCATTATAATTACTGCTCTAGTACGCCTTCCACAAGTAGCATCTACTGCCATATTATCATCTTTTGATTCTTGCACAATTCTTTTTATTGGAGCAGATTCAGGGCTAACAATCGCTATTATTCTATCTGCTGAAACAATATTTCCAAACCCTATATTAATAAGTTGCATAAATTCCTCCTTTTACTCAATATTTTGAATTTGTTCTCGTATATCTTCTAATTCAGTTTTTATTTCTATAACTAAATTTGTTATCTCTAGTTTAGTAGACTTTGAACCTATTGTATTAGTTTCTCTATTCATTTCTTGAATTAAAAAATCTAACTTCTTGCCTATTGGTTCTTCTTTTTTTAATAATTCATTAAATTGATATATATGACTATTTAATCTTGTTATCTCTTCTTCTATAGAACATTTATCAGAGTATATAACTACTTCTTGTGCCAATCTAGTTTCATCTACTATATCTGTACTAAGTACTTCTTTTATTCTCTCTTTTAATTTTACTACATATTCCTCTACAAGTAAAGTAGAATATTCTTTAATTTTATTAACAAATTTTTCTATTCTTTTTATTCTACTCGTTAAATCTGCTTTTATTTTCATACCTTCCTGTAATCTCATATCCATAAAATTATTTAATGATTCTTCCAAACATTCTAGTAATTCTTTCCATATAATTTCTGAATTTTCTTCCTCTGCACTTATATTTAAAACATCTGGTAATTTAGAAATATCTGTAACTTTTATTTCTTTTTCTATATTTGTTTCTTCTGCAAGTTCTTTTATTTGCTCAATATATAATTCTGCTAATTTTTTATTTAAAACTACATTCTTTCCTTCAACACCATAATTAGTATAGCTTACAAATACATCTATCTTTCCTCTTGATATTTTACTTAAAATAGTTTTTCTTACTTTATCTTCTAAAAATGAAATATTTTTTGGTATTTTTATATTAATATCACTATATTTATGATTTACTGATTTAATTTCTATTATATATTGTCTTTCTTCTTTTTCTACTTTTGCTCTTCCATATCCAGTCATACTATTCATTTAACTTTAATTCCTCTCTGTTTTTTATACTAATTATTTTTTTATTATCTTATTCATACTGTCTATACTATAGCTTTTTTTAGTTTTACAATATAGTACTATTGCCTTTCCAACGTAATATATTGCAAAAATGAAAGAAATTGCAGATACTATATACACATATTTTTCTGAATACATTATAGATATATACATTAAAGCTACTGTTACCAATGCTAATATCAACATTTCTATTCCAGTAATGCAATATTTTCCACTATCTTTTTTGTATGCTATTTCAAATAATATAATTGCTAATGCTAATATACTTAAACTAAATACTTTTAAATCTGTAATTAATATAGGAATTTCTATATTTATAAATCCTAAAACTAAAAAAATAAAATATATCATTATAACAATTATTGTACATAAGTTCTGGAAAACTATAGAATTTAATTTATATTGCTCTTCTTGTGGTAATTTTTTATTATTTTTTAATTCTTTTCTTATTTCTTCTTCAATTTTCTTATTTGCTACATTTTCTATTTTATTATCTTTATTTTCCTTAACTTGTACTTTTTCTGTTTTTTTATCTTGATTTACTTTTTTATTAACTTTTTCATTTACTTTTTGTTTGTTCTCTTTTTTATTTTTAATATTATCATTTGTTTTATTTTCCTTTGAATTAATTTGTTTTTTATCTTTTGGCTCAATTGTTTTATTTACATCTTTTGATTTTTTTTCTTTCATTACTTTACACCTCGTTTTTTACATTTCTAATTCATATACAATATTACTAATTATAGAAATTGGAGCTGTCTCTGTTCTTAATATTCTTTTCCCTAAAGTTACTATTTTAGCCCCCGCTTTTTGTAATTTATTTATTTCTTCTATATCTATTCCACCTTCTGGACCTATAACAATTCCTATTTTTAAATTTTCTTTATTTATAATTCTTTGTAATTCTGCTTTTAAAGTATTATTTTCTTCTCCTTCATAAGCTACAATAAATATGTCATAATTATCTATATAACTACAAATATCACTTATTGTCTTTACTTCTTCTACTCTAGGAATTATATTTCTTCCACTTTGTTTTGCTGCTGCTTCAGCAATTTTATTCCATCTCTCTATTTTTTTATTAATTGTTTTATTGTCTAATTTTACAATGCATCTTTTCATATTTACAGGAATAAAATTATATGCTCCTAATTCTGTAGATTTTTGTATTATATATTCCATTTTATCTGCTTTTGGCAAACCTTGAAACACACTAATTTTTGCATTAGTTTCTACTGAAGTATCACTAGAAGCTATAATATTACATATTATAGCTTCTTCATTAAATTTTTCAATTTTTGTCACATAATTTTTTCCAGTATCTATATCACTTATATTAATTTCGTCATTTTTCTTTAGCCTTAGTACATTTTGTATATGATTTATATCACTACCTATTATTTTTATTTTATTATCTAAAATTTGATTACTACTTACAAAAAATTTTGGCATAAATATTTACCTCTTTATTTTAACAATAGTATTATAGCATTTAAATTTTGGTTTGTAAAGCTATGTTATAATCCTATTTAGCATAATATATATCACAAGCATTCATTCTTTGAGCATATTCCATATTTAAATTTAATTTTTCTAATATAGTTTCTTTTAATTCATCTTGATTTACACCTTCATTACACATAACTATTAAACCATTTTCTAAATTTTTATTTTTAAATATTTCAGATAATTTCTCTTCACTAAAATTATTTGAATTTAATATGTAAGATTCATTTGCTAATGTAAATAAATATATATCATCTAAAAACCTATTATTTTGTGTGTCAAATACATATAATATTGGTGCATTTAAACTTTCTATTCTTTGTGCTATTTTATTATGTTGGCTATAAGTAAATTCCATTTTGTTCTTAGTTAGTGCCGGTGTGCAAACCATTAATGCAAAACATATAGATATTATAATTATTATAGATTTGTTTTTTAATACATTTTGTAATAAAAGTTTTGAATAATATACTGTACATATTATTATTAATGGGCATATTGGTAATATATATCTTAATTCTTTATATGGTGTTAATATTGCTATAAGTACAAAATATAATAATGTTCCTATTAGTATATAATTTACTATACTTGCTTTTTGTTTTTCTTCATTATTATTTTTCTTTATTATTTTGGATATAATAAATATTCCAACAATTAATAATAAGTAAAATAAAATATTGTAATTAAATATATTTTTATTAACTATACAAAAATAAACTTTGATAGATTCTAAAATTTCTAATATAGATGTTCCACTTGCTGATCCTGCTCCTCTATAACCAAAGAATATATGAGATATTGAATATGGAAATATCAATAAATAAATTCCTGCTGATACTGCTGCCATTAAAGTATATTTAATTATAAATTTATAATTCTTTTCTCTAATAGACTTATATAATAAGCATAAATATATGCCTACAACATATATAAAGAAATAATAATGTGTTAATCCACCTAATATTAGAACTAAACCTGTTAAAATCATATCTTTAACATTAAGTTCTTTTTTCTCATATACTCTTAAAGTCATATATGTAAATAGTAATATATTAAAAGTAGAAAGTGCATACATTCTAATATATATTGTATTTTCAAGCGTTGAAAAAGATAACGCATTTATTGTTGTAACTATTAAAGCCCATATATTTGATTTAAATATTTTATTACATATTAAATAAATTAATACACTTGATGCTAATAATATTACAATATTCAAACCAATACCCGTCCATTTTGAAAACGAATCTATTGTAAACATAGATGATATTCTAAGCAACAGGTAATATAATGGTGGATGTACATCATTTTTTTGGTTTTCATATACAGCTCCCCAATCAGAAACCTCATCACTATTTAGTGCAAAATAATCTATATAATATTCTTTATTATGCCATTTATTCAAAAAATCCTCATTGTCAGTAATGCTCAATTTATCATAATTCATTAATCCATAAGAATAAGCTTCATCCATGTGATAATACTCTTTTTTAGTTCCTACATAGATACTAACTAGTAGCTGTAAAATTATTAAAATAACTAATATTATTGTATATATTTTTTTATTCTTCATTTTTTACCCCCTTATTTATTTGATATAAATATAGTTCATATATATTTTTTTGTCAAGGAAGTAATTTTTATAATATTATTAAAAACAGATAATTAATTAACTAATTACCTGTTTCATATTTTTATTAACAAATAGTTTTAAAATTAGCTTTTACAAATAATATTTCTTCATTTTCTTAATTGCAATCTAAAAATTATTTAATAATATTATTTATTCTTCCTTCCAATTGTAAATCAATATTATTTAATTTTATTATTTCAAAGAATTCTTTCATTACACTTTTTTCCTCTTCAGTCAATGACTCCTTTTCATAAATATTTAAAAACATTTCACATAATTTTTTATGTTCTTCTGTAAAGTTTCCTTTTATTTCTTGCTTTTCTATGATAGCAGTTATATTTTCAAATTCTTCTTGTTTATTATATTTATTCGCAATTTTTCCCAAATCTTTCTCCATTGCAAGTACTTTTTCTGATTTAGCATTTTCCATATCAGAATTATTCTCATTAATGTTATTAATTTCTGATGAATTAGCAGTTTCATTATTTTGATATTGTTTAGATTTCTCAATTTTTTCTTTTGTTTGTTCTTCTCTAGATTTTTCTTTAAATACTTCTACTGAATCTGTTCCCATAATTACAGTGTTTATTTCGCGTAAGTCATCAACTTTGTTTTTTATTATTTTACTAGCAAAAATAGTTACTGGAATAATAACAATAACAACTATAATTCCAATAAGAAATAGTATTTTCGTTTTTTCCATATTAAATCACTCTCCTTCCCTACATATTATAAAATATTTACATATTATTTACAATATAAAGTATCATTTTACATACAATACTACTCGAAATGACCTTGTGTTACATTTAGTTCGCACAATAGTGATTATATCTTTTCTATCACTTATCTCAACTCTTAAGAATATGTATAAAATTTTGTTTTTTACTTTAATTAAGAAGCGTGTTATATATATTATTTGAAAAAATATGAGTCGACAGCCCTTTGAGGCGGGGATGTGACCCGTGAGCTTGGAGACTGTATTTTTGAAAATAATATATATAACTTAGCTTCTATAGAAATTTATAAAATAGTAATAAACCTTCAAACATATAAACTAGTAAATTTTTTTTAAAAAAGCACTGCAAAAAGAACGCACTTTTTTATAAGTTACGTTCTATATTTTTCATAATATATTTGAAGTTTAGGTATAAAAACTAAACCTGTTTCATTTTTTAAAACATACGTTTATGCGTACGTCAATGCACTCTCTCACTTCTTTTCTTCATATAAACAAGAATTAATATAATTATTATCACTACAACTATTACTGCAATTATCCATAAATAATTATTATCCTTTTTCTGATTCTGTTCAACATTTTCTTGTACATTTTCTTCTGTATATTTTTCAATATTTTCTATTATCTTTTCTACCTGTTCTTGACTTTCTTCTTGTTCTTTTTCTACTTGCTCTTCTTCTGTTTTGTTTCTCTTGTATACATTTACTATATAATTCTTTGTTGTAATTCCATTTGTAGCTGTTACTTTTATGTTTATTGTATTATTTCCATATTCTATTTTTTCTCCTCCCACTATTTCTACTTTTGCTCTTTGATCTTCTGCTATTGCTAAAATATTTAACTTTTCCATGGTGTCTTCTACTTCTGTATTATATTTTGTAATATTATTATCAAATTCTGGTGATAATGTTCCTCCTTCTATTGCTAAATTTTCTAAATTAGCATTTGCATCTTCTACATTATCCGTTTTGGTAACATTTATTATATATTCTGATTTATTTTTTTTATTTTCTGATACTACTTCTATTTTTATCCTGTTCAATCCATTTTTTAGATTATTATTTCCTATTATGTTTACAGTTGCCTTAGGATTCTCTGGTAATGCAGTAACTTCTAAATTCGAAATACTTTCATCTGCTATAAAATAATATTCTTTAATATTTTTATTAAAATCTGGTGATATACCAACTTCATTTAATCTTAAAACATCTAAGTTTGAATTATTTGGCTCAGTATTATCGCTTGTATTTTCCTCTTGTTTTATCACTTTTGTTTTTTCTCCTATAAATATATGTGAATTTTCAAAATCCATATTTACACTTTCTCCTCTTGAATTGTAAAACTCCCCTTCTATTCCTAATATAGCTTCTCTTTCCTCTTTAGCTCTAAATGTAAAATCTGCTATTTTTCCATTTTCTATTGGATTTCTACCACCATTTATGTCATACCAAGTATATACAACTTTATTATCTATAATATTGGAATTATCTGGACCAGATACAAATTCCATTTTTGTTTCATCAAAATAAATCCATGTTGTTAATGCAGATATTGAAGTCTCTAAAATTTCTAAGCTTATTTTAAACTCATCACCTTTTTTTATTTTACTATCTTCTGTTTTTATTGTTATTCTTCCTTGTGCCTTTGATGTACAAGGAAGAATGAAAAATATACTGAAAATCAATATTAAAATTATATTAATTTTTATATTTCTTCTCTTATAAATATATATCACCTTCTTATTCTAATATTGCTTTATTATTTGTAATTCTAAAATATGTCTTTGTATTAATAAAGAATCTACTGATGATGGATTTTTTCCATTTTTATTTATATTACCTGCTTTTAAAAATACTCCTTCAAATTTTTGTATTTCCAATATATGCCTTTGTAAAACTAATAAATCTACACTATTTATTTTTCCATCTCCATTTACATCCCCATATAATACTAAATTATATTCCATAATTTCTTTTGTATTATCAAATATTTTTATTTTGCTTCCTGTCCCCACCAACTCATTGTCTTTTAATTCATCGCCATTGTTATTATAAAATTTCAAATTAAATATTGTTTTTATACTGTTTTTAAGATCCTTTACTGTATTCTTTTTATAATCTAATCCCCAAATTTCATTGCCATTTACTTGCAAATTATTTATAAATGATAATTCATCTTCTGTTATTTTCTCTATTATCGTTAATGGTAATTCTATTTGTTTATTTTGATCTACTGTATTTATTCTAATAATTGTTTCTCCTGCTTGTAATGCTATGATATTTCCATTATTATCAATAGATGCTATATTTGAATTCAATGATTTATATATTACTGTTTTGTTACTAGCATCTTCTGGTAATATTATTGGTGTTATTTTATACTTATCTCCAACTTGTAATATTAATTCTTTTTTATCTAATTCTATTCCAGTTACTGGACTATATACTTGTATCTCCACACTATTTGAAACACTATTCTCTGCTGATTTTACTGTTATTGTTGCTTTTCCAGAACTTACCCCTAAAATATTTCCGTTTTGATCAACTGTTGCAACCTTAGAATTATTTGTACTATATACTACTTTATTATTTTTTGCTTCTTCTGGTAAAATTTCTACATTTAATTTTATTTTTTCTCCTTTATTTATTTCATTTTTATTAATAGATAAATTGATTTTTGATATTTGTGTCTGTGGTAACTCATCTACATAATTCTGAAATACATAACCCACTATTCCATTTTCTAATTTTACCTTATCCCAAAGTTCTCCTTTCTGTTTTCCTTTTGCTATTCTCGTCATAACTTCATTAGAAGATAAACTTGTTATAATATCATAATTTGTACTAGGTCCTGTTCTTAAATTTAATGTTCCTGAACTTATATTTGCATATACTTTTGTATTATCTGTAGTAAAATCAGCTGTGTTTATATTCGGATTATCTACTGGATATTGTGGCATATTATTGTAAATTGGTATTACAAAAGATAAAGCATTATCCACTAATCCACTATTAACATATCCATTATATATTAAACTCGACTCACTATATGGTGCCAAAACATTTGTCATATATTGATGCCAAAATAATTCTCCTCCTTTATTATCATATACATGAAATTTTTGTAAGTATATTGTGTTTTGTCCCAAATTAATATAACTTGATCCTATAAATATTCCCCCACCTGTTATTGCTCTTTCTTTATTATTCCATGGAATCAAATATTTGGTTTTTGTAGTTTGGTTTGCTCCTTTACCATCTTTTGCGTATTGTAATCCGTTTTTTATAGCTCCCATTGGTTCTGCTGAACTTGTAGCTCCTATATTATAAAAATTATATAACCCTTCAAAACCTGAAATAGTTCCACTAATAGAAGCATGCGATAAGAATGGCCCTACTTCTTGTTTTATTCTAGAAGCCAAATGATAGACACTCACCTTTGAAGTTTGTCCTGCTAATAATATTAAATCAGAATACTTTTTATTCATTGTTACATTACTTCCAGAAGCCGTTTTATATTCTACTATTTTATTATAAAATTCCGTTCCATATAATATTTTTTCTATTCCTGTTTTATTATTTGTTTTAGAATCAAAAGATAGTTCTTCAAATTGAAATACCCTTCTAGAATTCAAAAAATTTCTAGGATCCATAGCAAATTCCACAGCTTTTCTTGAAGAATCAACCCATCCTGCATCAACTTCTACATTATATTCTCCCTTTTTAGTATTTTTCCAACTATCTGAATAAGATTTTGGAACTAAGTTTTTTCCAAAAATATTTTCTTTATCTATAACATATTTCCAATCTAAATTTGTATATAATGCTTTGAATTCCCAATTTGGATGTTTTTCTTTTAATTCTTCTATATATGGCTTAATATTCGATGGAAAAGTATACGAAACTCTCATTTCTTCTCTTGATTTTACTTTCATTTCCATAATAAATAATATTAATAGTGCAATAAAAATTATTATTAAAAATATTATTTTTAATTTGTTTTTCATCATAGTAAAAATCCTTTCCTATTAAATCATTTCTCTAGCTTTTACTATTATTCTCTGATTTGAATAGTTTGTACATGTAATTAAAGTTATTTCTCTACTTCCATTTGTTTGCTGATTTAGTACTTCTATTTCAGATGGCATTACCTTAAATATATCGTAAACATTATATTTTACTACTCCATTTTTATTATCAACTAAAGTTATTTGATCCCCTTTCTCTAATGTATATAATTTACTAAACATATTTTTTGTTATATAATTATGTCCTGCAATACAAAAATTACCAATTTCATTTGGATTTGGTCCCCAAAATTTAGTCACACATACTTCTAGTGCATCTTTAGAAAAATTTGAAAGTACGTAAGTATCTATATTTAATTTTGGAATTTTCAATTTTGCCACAGTTTCATATCCCTTATATTTTTCGTCAACCAGATTTAAATTTACATTTCCTTTTATATTATTTTGTTCTCCAATTTCTATTTTTCTAATAACTTTTTCTTCACCATAATTTTTAATTTTAATATTTTTTTCTTCATAAACTTCTTTTATAGTATTGAGTATTAGAAAAGCAAAAAAAATTATAATTAAAATTTTAAAAACTTTTTTCCTCATTATATATAACCTTTCATAAATACTATAATGCTTCATTATGAATTTATGTAAAAGGAATTCCTTTTAAAGAATTCCCTATTCCATATTATTTTTTTCTCAAATACATATATGCACCAATTAATATTAAACTTAATGGTAATATTACTGCATATCTTGTTGTTCCTGTTTGTGGCAATTTTTCTGGGACTTCCTCATTTTTATCAATTACATTTTGATTATTATCTGGTTTGCTAGTATTACTTTGTTCATTATTTGTACTTCCTTCAGTTTGTGTATTATTAGAAATTAACTTTTCTTTTACATCCACATTAAAACTTGAAGTTGTTATTATATTATCTGAATCAGATCTATCTATTAATTTAAATGTTATTGTGTATTTTCCTGCTTTATCAAAAACTCCTCTTAGCTTTAGATTTTGAGTTACTAAACCTCCTATTTTATACCCTTCTGCTTCTCCCCATCCACTTTGAATTATATCATGCTCTAAATTTTTATTATCTGTTGCTAACAATTTAACTGTAGAGTCTTTTGGTCCAGATACTGTAGCTAAAATTCTTACTTTATCATAATATTTTCCCATAGCAGACGATAATATTAAATTCATTTCTTTCTCTTTATTTATTATAACTTCTCCTGAATATTTTAGTTCGAATTTATAATTTTCATATTTTGGTTCTACTAATACACTTTTATCTATTGGTACAGTTATATCATCATATTGTTCACTTGCATCAGCATTTGCTAATCCTTCTGCTGTTACAGAAAAGTCTGTAGGATTAGAGGTTGTTATATCTCTTTTAGCTTTAAATGTTACACTTGTACTTGTTCGTGGATTACTTCCTCCTGTCGAGTCAAAATAATATATTCTTACTCTTGTACCATTATCATTAGCTGTTCCTCCTTCTGAACTTACATATTCAAATATATTATTATCATAAGCAATGTCAAAAGTATATGACCCTAATTCCTTTCCAAATTTTATATTTACTGTTACTGTTTTTCCTGGTTCTACTTTTTGATTACTTAAATCTACTTTTATTGTATCTAAAGATACTGCACTTATATAATATGGAATTGTAAAAGCTATAAATAATGTAAATAATATTATAATAGAAATTACTTTTTTCATAAAAACTCCTTTCTAGCAAAGTTGTACTGTTTTTTATTTTAGGATAAATTTAGTCTTTTTACACTATTTCAATCCTTTGCTATTTAACTTTTCGTTAAATTTTTTTGTTCTATAAAATATTATGTCTTTTTTCGATAAATTTATTTAATATTTTTTTATATATATAATTCTATTTTTTACATTTTTTACTATTTTAATATTTTTTGTAACATTATGTCGTTTTTTTCATAATATATATTAAACCATTTAAAGAAAGGAAGTTTAAAATTATGGATTATGAAAAATGTGTATGCCCAGTTCTAAATGTAGATGGGAAAATAGCTTGTGGAAAGCAATATGACTTAGACATTACTTTACCAGAAGACAACAGAACAGTTGTATATGGCATTGTAAAAAATTGTTATCAAGAACCAATATGTGATGCTGTTGTAAAATTAGTAGAAGTAGTTTGTGAATGTGGAAAAGATGAAAGAAGACCTGTTTCTCATACATTTACAGATAAAAATGGAGAATTTGTTTTTGGACCTTTATGCGCTAATAGATTATATGAAGTAGAAATTTGGGTAGATAATGTAAAACATTGCAAAGTATGTGCTTCTTGTAAACACAATGGAGATTGTTTAAAAGGTGTAAAATTAGATTGTGATAAAATACCTTGTGAACCAACTTCACATTGTAACGAAAATAAACCATCTGAAAAAACATGCTATAAAAATTAAAACTAGCTACTAATACTTTTAACCAAAGAAAAAAAGTGTAAATTGTTCAAAGCTATTTGCTTTTTTCAATTTACACTTTTTAATTACATCATTCCCATTTTTCTTGCCAATTGTCTGCCTTTTTTTATCATTTTCTTTTTGCCTTGCCCCATAGTATCAGCATACATCATAGCTAATCCTGCTGTAACCATACCACCAACTAACATCCCTTTTATAAATCTCATATTCATAGTATCCTCCTTATTATGTTTTTATATTCTTATTATTCCTATTTTTGTTTTTTATATACATTATATACCATAAATATAATTGAATTATTGCTATAACTATTATGAATATTCCAAAAATTTTCTTTAAAATAAAGACATCTAGTTTAGTTGAAATTATTGCACCTATTATTGCTCCTATTATTCCTAATATAATAATTACTATTGAAACTTTAAAATCAATATTTTTGTTTTTAATATTTATTAAAGTTGCTGAAATGGCTGTTGGTATAAAAAACACAAGATTTGTTGCTTGCGCTATATGTTGATCCATTCCTAAAAAAATGGAAAGGAACAATATTAATACTGTTCCCCCTCCCATTCCTAATCCACTAATTACACCCGAAACTATACTTAATACAATCTCTATCATTCTTAACCCTCTATTACTTCATAATTAAATTAATACCTGCATATAATAAAAATATTATAAATAAAATTTTTAAGTACTTATCTGGAATCTTTTTCAATAACTTTGCTCCTATAATAGCACCTATAATTCCACCTACTGCACATTTAATAGCTATATTCCAATCTATAAAATGGCTATTATTATAAAAAATTGCAGTTACAATTACCATTGGAAGTATGCATAATATAGATGTAGCTCTTGATATTTTTTCATCCATCTTTAAAATATATACAAATGCAGGTACTAAAATTAATCCTCCTCCTGCAGTAAAAAATCCACTAATTAAACCAGCTAAAAAGCCTACAAATATTTTTTTTAACATAACAGTACACCTTTAATTTAATTATGTACTTTTAAACAATATTTATACTAAATAAGCTTCTTTTTGTCCTTTTTTATACTGTTTAATAAATTCTTCTTCTGCTAATTTAGTTAATATATCATCACATTTTAGCATTTGTGTTATTATATCTTTTTTTAATCCTTCGTTCTCAACATTATCTACTTTATCCAAAAAACTTTGTACATTCATAAGATATTCACTATTTTTTTCTTTCCATTCTCTATTATTACTTAAACAAATAGTTTTATTTTTTTTTGAAAACATTGATTTTTTCTACTTCCTCCTTTACTTTTGCATAAGCTTTTATTACTCTTGTAGTTATGTTTATCTTGTCAATATGTTATTTTAATACATATAATGGTAAAATACAAGAGTAAATCGAAAAGCGACAAATTTCGATAATTTTTTTATAGAAAGGTGAATATTATGATTAGAATTAAACTATCTAACCTATTAGGCAAACATAAGATGACTCAAAAAGCTTTATCTAATCTTACACAAATACGTCCCGCTACAATTTCTAAGATGTATTATGAAGAAACCAAAAGACTAGATATAAAACAGCTAAATAGTATATGCTCTGCATTTGATTGCGAAATTTCCGATTTACTCGAGTATGTACCAGATAAGAAACAATAATTTATTGCTTAACTTATGCGTATATTTATATTATACAAAAATACTAGCGTATATGCTAGTATTTTTGTTCATATTATTAATTTTTTTACAATTTTTTTACTATATCATCCAAATATTTTACAAGACATTCAACATATTCAATATAATATAATTATTTTCTATGCTTCTTCAGAATGTTTGCTATCTAAATGTTCATATTTTATTTTAGTAGCTAACCCACCTCTTATGTGTCTTTCTGCCTTATTTTCATCTAATATTTTTCTTACTTCTAGTGCAAGTGCAGGATTTATCTTCAACAATCTTTCACTAACATCCTTGTGTACTGTACTTTTACTTACTCCAAATTTCTTTGCAGTACCTCTTACTGTATCTTTTGAGTCTATAATATAATGTGCAAGTTCTACACTTCTTTGTTCTATTGATATTCCTTTCATTTTGTTCTAACCCCCATAAGAATACTTTCTTATAAATTGTATTCTTATATTAGTTTTGTTAGAACTTTAAAAAATAAAAGAAAAAACTACTCCAATATTTAGGAATAGTTTTTAAACTTCTCTACCCAACCATTTATATACTTATACTACATATCGGTCAGTGGTTATTTGTTCACCTACGCATTTATTTGTCGCAAGTAGGGTTGCGAGTCACATTTGCTCACCTGTGCATTTATATTCCGCAAAGCAGGGTTGCGGTTAACATTTGATTAGTTGTTTTCTGCTAAAAATTTTTCAAAATCTTCTATTGTTAATTCTTCTGGATTTTCATACTTTTCCTTTGTATAGTCTCCTTTACCATCACTATACATCTGTATGAATTTTATCATACCTTCAACACCTAATTTATCTTTCAAAGCTTTAAGACCTTCTCTTCTTATTTTTTCTAGTTCTCTTACTGTTACTGCCATTTAAATCACCTCCATAATAAATTCTATTGGATTTATAACTTCAATCTTCAAATTTGCTCTTTTTGAAGCATTTCTTAATAATCTATCAGTTGTAATAAAGTAATCTACATCTTTGCTTTCTGCAAATGCCAAATGCAATGAGTCCATATCTTTTATATTGTATTGCCTTAATTCTATTGCTCTTTGCTTTATTTTTTCGGAATAATCAATTTCTGTTAATTCCATTGCATCATATAAATCTTCTACCTATCTTCTTTTATTATCTGATTTAATTTTTGATATTTCAAAATCTATTGCCATACTTTTATAAATTTATACTTCTTTATTTATATGCTTTCTAAATATATTCTCTATAGCATTTGCTTCTAGGTTTATCTTTTCTTGTTCTAAATTATCAAATGGTCTGTTATAACAACAATTATCTAAATATAATTTTAGCATAAAATCAACCTTTCTTTCTATTATACTATATTTTGCTAAATTTATCTATATTTTCAAAAACTTTGTTTACTTTTCATAAATCTTATCATATTTGTTATTGTTATTCAATTAATTTCACTAATTTTTATATTTCCAATTCTTCTATACCATAAGAATCTTGAAAAGAATTTGAATTACTATAATCAAATTTTATCTTCTCATCATTCTCAGCTAAATTATATGCAAGAACTCCAGCCATAGCTTGTACTATTTGTTCTTCTATATTAGGATTGATAAACGTAATCTTCAAACCCTTTTTCAAAATTCTCTACCTCGCTTTCTTTTCAATACTATTATTAAAAGTTTAAAAATATTACTTATTTTCATTACCAGTTATACATAAGAGTTAATATTTTGCTCTTATGTTGCTATATTCTCTTCATTATGTCATAGTATATTTTCTAATACACTTATGATATATTCTTTAATATGTTTATGATTTATGTATTTAAAATATTTTTCTATTTCTTCATCGTAATCTTCTACTAATAATTCTAAAATTTCATCTTTGTTAATATATTTTATATTCACATTTTTTAATATTTCTTTTAATCTTTTTCTTTCTTTAGCCATTTCTTTGACTTTCTTCATTTCTTCTTTCTTGTAATAGTTTATTAATAATTGATTTGTTTCTGCCATAATCAAAACCTCCATTTAATTTATTTAAAAAACAAAAAGCAAGAAAAAAAGCTAGATTTCTCTAACTTAGTTTCTTGCTTTCAATTTTTCATATTAAGATAATATCATCTTGTTTTTTATACGTCAATGAATGTTTTTTGAAACAATTTTGAAAACTTATTTTTAATTAAACAATATTCTTATATAATCTATAAAATATAATAAGTGTATATTTAATACATCTATTGTATTTTATAATACTAGTAATGTATTTCATTTATGAATATTTTATTTATTTTTTATTACAGTTCAGTCATATCAAGCGTTTTTTCACTTTTTGCAATTCTGTACTTTCTCTGTATTTTTTATATAAATAAAGGAAACTAGAAAGCTTGTCTTTCTATGTATTTACGAGATACATTCTGTATCTCTTTCCTGCCTTTTAGTAATTATTTATCCAAAATTTTAAATTTTTTACTTAAAAAAATCCATAGGACGATTTTTTTGATTTTTTCGTCTTATAAATTTTATTTTAAAAATAAATCTATATATTTTTGAAATGCAAAAACTTGATTTCTACTATACCCTATTGTTTCTACTATTATATTATTTTCTAATAAAACATTGACTGTATCTTTTAATGTTGATGGTCTTATATTAGTTATTTCCACCAATTTTTTTCTATTAATTATTGGTTCATTATATAAAACATCTATTACTTTCTTTGCATTTTCTGCTTTAATTGGTAAATCTATTATAGTTTTATCCATTTCCATTGTAAGTTCAACTACATTTCTGAATTTATCTTTTGCAGTCTTTGATGTTTCTATAACTGCTTCTAAGAAAAATTTTATCCAGGCTATCATATCGTTATGAGTTCTTACTCTTGTTAGCATATCATAATATGTATCTTTATTTCTTTCAATGTAATCAGAAATATATAAACAAGATTTATCAAGCATGCCTTTACTTTGAATATATAATGGTATGAGTAATCTCCCTATTCTTCCATTACCATCTAAAAATGGGTGTATTGAGCATAGATATATAATCTTTGTAACTCACTCGCAGCAACTATTATATCAATTTTAAAATTTCATTTTATATGTTTCCACACTCCATATCTAAAACAACTCTAACATTAATTTCTGGTTTTTGTACCTTCTCTAGTCCAAATCGCCCTCTTTTATTAAACATAATTGTATCTTGAAAAGTAGTAAATTCAAGCATTACTGTCAATTCTTTAACTCTAGTAACGCAACTACTTCCATATGTGTGGTTTACTAAAATCTGTTTACATACCATCAATAAATTTAACAATTTCCTCTATATTTTTTTCCTCATAACTTGCTTTTTTAATCAATTTAAATTCCTCACCAATTACTTTTAACTCTTTACTCTGAATTTTTTCTAGTTTTTTTAATCTAGTATTTGATAATTTCACATTTGATAAATTATTTCTATATGTATTTATATCATATCCTAAAAAATACAGATTATCATTATATCTACTTTTTAATTTATCTGCTATTTGAATTCCTTCTGGGTCTATATCTCCAGAATAATATATCTTATATTTTTGTTTTACTAACATATCTAGTAAAATCAGTCCTGAAAGTTTGACTTGTCCATATGTGCAAACAATTGGAAAATCTTTATTTTTAGTTTTTTCAGCCACTTCCATGAAAACAGATGGATTTTCCATGACTACTACTTCATTATATTTATGATTTTCTTCTAAAAATGCTATATTTGATAAATTATATAAATTCAAATAAATTGGCTCATCATATTTTGAAAACCATTCTAAGCCCATATGTTTTATATATTTAGCATAACTCTGTTCATGCATACTATCTTCTTTTTTATATCCTTTTATGTTTTTACATAATACCATATTTGATACATCATCTATCAATAAATTATGATTATAATATATTTCAAAAAGTTCTTCTGTATTTTTAGGTATTTTTATATTTTCTATATAACACAATATCATTATAAATATTTTACCACATATAGTATTTCTGTCAAATTCATGAGGATTTCCTGTTACTTTACTTGCAAATACAGGTATTCTAATTTTATCACTTGGTAAATTATTAATTCCTTTACACACATTTAACAATGCTCTTTTTAATTCTTCTTTATCTTTATTGTAATATTTTTTAAGTTTGTTATATGTTTTGTTTTTACTAATAATAATTTCTTGAAGATATCTATATATTTTGGTATTAATATTATCATTTAATATAGTCTCAAAAAATTTTTCAATTCCTTTTTTATAACTATCATTACTTTCCTTTTTTGTCTTTATTTCTTCTTTAAAATACTCATTAATCGTTTCTTTTAAATCAGCTCCTTGAAATTTAGTATCTTCCAATCTTTTTATTAGCGTTTTTAAATTTATAGAAATAGATTTATTTTTTGAATAATCCTTTTTCATAAGTCCACTTAAAGCTTGTCTTTCAAATTCATTTGGATTATTGATGACAACATTGCCTTTTATTTCTCCTAAATTGATATATTTGTTTTTTATTCCTTTTAATAATCTTGTATATCCTGAATTACTTTGAAAATACTCCGCTAATTGTTTTGATTCAAGTTTCATAAAAAAATTCATTCCTTTTTATATTTTTTAGAGTAAAAGCGACATGTTTAAAATATTTCAACATTTTAGATTGTTTACACGTCACATCTTTGTTAATCTACTAAAATTCTCTTTTTACCATTCCAATGATATCTCATTACAGATACAATTTTTTGATTAACATCACTAATTAATTCGCAAATTGATAAGCATGGAACTGTATCATATTCTCCCCAAAGTACCTGTGAATTTATTACATATTCTAAATCTAATTCATTTAAAATTCTAAACATATCTCTAATATTATTGTCATCAACTCCAGCAAATGCTTCATCTAATGATATTATTCTTAAAGTATCTTTTCTTGCACTTTGATATCTTGCACAAACTGATGCAAATAATGGTATATACATTGCCATAGCCTTTTCTCCACCACTTAATTTAAAAAATGCATTATTTGTCAACTCTTTTGATTGTTCATTTGCTTTCTTGTGCATAAACTGAAATTCAAACCATTTTCTATAATCTAATTCTTCTTTAATAATATTATAAAATGGTACAATTTCTCCTTTTTCTTTAAATTCTTTTTCTGCTTTTGCAAATTTTGTTCTAAAATGTGTTGCTACTTTTTTTATGTCAGATTCTTTTAATAATCCTGTTTCCGAATTTAAAATATCTACAATTTCTCTAATATCCATTTCATCTTCAGATGTTGCAAGTTTTGGTTTCCAATTTAAACTAAATGATAATCCACTTGAAGTATTCAAACTTTTCATTAGTTTATTCATAGATTCTACCCAAGATTTAGCAGCATAAATTCTTTCTCTTATTTTTCTTCCAACTGCACCTATTAGTATTTCTTCAAATAAATGTCTATCTTCATCATCTACTAAGTTTTTAGTTTCTTCCATTGTTTCTTCAATATACTTATTTAGATATTTTAAATCAACTTTTTTTCCATTTACAAAACATGTTACGTCATTTCTTATTCTTGTCTGTTCCAATTCTTTTATCTCATTCTCTTGATTTTCTATTTCTTTAACAAATATTTGAACTAGTGATAAATTATAATCTAATAGATTTTCGTTATTGTTTTGAAACTTTTCTACTAAATTTTCATAATAATTAGATTTTGTTTTTGGATCTTTTTCAAAATAAGCATATTCTGATAATACTTTTTGTACACTTTTATTTATTTCTTCATATTCTTCTATAACATATTTCAAATCTAATTCTTGCTTATATATTTCTCTTGCTAAATCTGTTTGCTTTTCTAAACTATTTAACATTGTATTTATATTGATATTTATTTCTTGTTGTTTTTCTAAATCAGATTTAATTTTTGTAATATCGACTAATGTTTTTTCCTTTTCTTTTGGCAATTTGTCTAGTTTTTCTATGCATTCTTCCATTTGTTTTTCTACATCTTCCATATCTGATGATAACATCTTTTTTATACTTTGAACTTTTTCTTTTACTGTTTGTAATGTATTATTTTTCTTTCCCATTTCATATAAAATTTCATCTAAATCATTTATTAGTCCTTCTAATATATCTGTAATAGTTATTATCTTCTCATTTTCATTTACAATTTCATTATGTTGTTTTTCCATTTCATAAAGAGTGTCTTTAAAATCTTTAGCTAATTCTAAATTTTTTGTATA
>CAUWNG010000001.1:0-25013 GCA_963560005.1 uncultured Clostridia bacterium | reverse complement strand
TTATTCTATTTTCTATTTGTAGCCATCTTTCATTACCTGTATTTACTCTTTTGTTATAGTTCATTTCATGAAGTATAGTAAATACTATATCTAGTATTAATACTATAATTACAATTATCATCAAAGCAATCATTTTCACATATTTATCTTTATTCATTTTTCTTCACCCCTCGTAAAAATAAAGACTATATTTTCATAGTCTTTATTAGTTCAATATTTGGTTTATCTGGAAATTTAACATCGTACGGAAAATTTTCTTCTTGTGGCATATCTCTTAATTTTTGTCTATATTTTAATATAGCTTCTTTGTCTTGTTTTGTAATTGGATAATCTAAAATTGTATATTTATCTGTTGCATAAAGTAATGAATCTCTTTTTTCTCTAATTTTTGTTGCTAATTCATTATATTCTGTATTTTTGGCAAGTTCTAACCATTTATTATATTTATCTTGGTCGTCGTTTAATTCTTGTTCTAACTCATCTCTGTAATTAGTTTTTACTCTATATGTATCATAAGAATATCTTTTTTCATTGACTTCTAATTGTTCTAACTCTTGAATGTTATCAAAGAATACTATTTCACATTTTCCATCAATAATATTTTCTATTTCAAATTTATTTTTTGGTTGTAAATTGCTTTCTGCTTTCATTTCTAATCACTCCTTTACATTTATTTAAATCTACATATGGCTTAATATATTTTTGATTAAAATTATATGAATCGCAATGTTTAAGCCATCCATAATAACTTAATGATGCACTTGCATCTGTATAAGTAATTTTTTGTTTTTTAAATATTTTTTTATATCTTCTTTTTATTCTCAAAAAATTACTTTTTCGTAAAGTAGTGTAACCTCTATAAAATCTATACCCTAAAAAGTCAATTGGTCTTGAATCCACTTTGAATAATTGCCAATTTTCTTTTAATCTCAAATCCTCACTTTTTAAATATGCTTCTATTTTATTTTTTATTTTGTGTAGTTCTTTTTTGTTTCTATGGAATAATACCATATCATCCATGTATCGCAAATAATATGGAACTTTTAATTCTTCTTTTATATAATGATCTAAATCTTGTAGAAAGAAATTTGCAAACCATTGTGAAGTATAATTTCCAATAGGTACTCCTTTATCTGTGCTGTCTATTATTTTATCAATTAAATCTAAAGTGTCTCTATCCTTAATAACTCTCATAAACTTCCTTTTTAATATAGTTTGGTTTATACTAGGATAAAACTTCTTAATATCTAATTTTAAACAATATTTAGTATTTTTTCTATCTCTTACAAGTATTTTCTTTAAGTATTTCATACCATGCATTATTCCTCGCCCTTTTACAGAACCACAACAAAATTCATACATTCCCCTCATTATAATTGGCTCTATTTGTTGCATCAATGCCCAATGAACTACTTGATCTGGATAAAATTTAGGTTTATATATAATTCTTTCTTTTTTCCTTACTCCATCATGTATTTTCATTTCTACATAAGTGCTTGGTTTATATGTTCTTGTAGAAAGTTTCTTATGTATATCATTCACATAAAATGTAATATTGGATATTACATTCCTGACATTATCTCTGTCTTTTTTGCCTTTAGAAGCATTTAGTATAGCTTTATATATGTTATTTTTATCTATTATTTTAATATAAATATCTTTTTTTCTTTTCATATTACTCCTGGTATAATCTTATTTTTGTCTACCGATTTTTCGCTCAAAAGGAGCTACTAGACCAGTCCAGTTCGACTAATTTTCAGCAAGAGCTGAGGAAAATGATGTGTACATATAAATTATTATTTCAAAAATAAAAACACGAGCCCCACAATTCCAATTCGAATTGGAAGAAGTAGTGTTCAAATTCCAATACCACAAGCCATCATTAGCACCATTGTTCGAATTACCGCCAACACGAGCAACTCTCCAAAAGCAAAGAATAGCAGGACTGTTACACATCAAATCCCTTTATTTAGATATTATATAAATTTTTCCAATAAAAAATAACTACCCTACATTTCAGTTAATTTATCTGGGAGGCTGGTCGCCCCCAGACCCCTACTTTTACTGGTATTTAAGAACACGAGCCCCACAAGGCCAATGCGAATAGGAAGAAGTAGCGTTCAAAGTCCAAGACCACAAGCCATCATTAGCACCATTGTACGAAGCACCGCCAACACGAGCAACTCTATTCCCAGTTGCAGTACACCAATAATAATCTGTTGTTCCTGATGTTGAATTTGCCCCAATTTCAGTAGGTAATTGTATTAATGGATGATTTATATCAAATCCTAATGCTTTACAATATCCTTCTTGCTTTGAATTTATATATCCTATTTTTTCATATGGACTTTCAAATTTGTCACTAACATATTCCTTTGGATTGTAACAAACATAAGCTACACAGTCTTTTATATTTATTCCATCTACAAATGAAAAAATATTTCCAATAATACTTTCTATTCCTCTATATATAACATTGTGTTTACCATCATTTACAAGACATCCTGATTTCATTCCTAATGAATCACATCCACCCGAATTTTGAACACAAGTCCATATATATGTAGTCAACGAAATATTTTCTATTGGATCACCATCTAATACAATTTCTTTTCCAGTTATGTTTGAATCTTCATAATTATTTATAGCTGTTATAGTTCTTATAACACTAGAAACATTGTCATATGCTCCAATTTTTACCTGTTGCCCAACAATAAATTGATTTCCTGCTCCTGTATTTACAACAAACCTATGTGTGTTTGTTTCTGCTAGCAAAGCAACATCTCCATTATTATGTCTCATTGAAGCCATACCATTTCCTAATGCACTTTGTGAATTATATGTTGCATATTCCACTAAATATAAACATTGTATAGCAAAATATCTCCAATCCATTAAGCAATAATCGTCTCCTAAGTTTTTAACTAAAGTTCTATATTGATTTATATTTTTAAAATCAGCACCAGCTAATCCACTATAACTATGTAGTTTTCCATCTTCTCCAATTCCAGTTAAATATCTTTGAATATCAAATTCTTTAATTTTTATAAAACCGCTTCGTTCATAATCTGCAATTAAAATATACATATAATCATTTTCTTCATATATTTTTAACCAGAATGTTGGAATATGAGTATATACATCTCCATTGCTTCCATCAAATTTAAAATCAGCATCTCCAAAATATGCTTTTTTCTTTCCTGTTTCTAAATCTAAATTAAACGAAACAATATCTTTCCATGGAGATAAATTATCAAAATCATTTGTTACTTCTCCTCCATTTTTAGTAGCATTAGCTACTAATCCAATTGAATCCTCAACTCTTTCCCAGTTAGAAGAAGTGTTGTTTGATATTTTTCTTCGTATTCCATATATATGTCCTCTAGTTTTACTTATATTGCTTATATCATCTTCTATTTCTTCTAATCTAGCATCTACATCATTAAATGTTTTTCCTTTTGTTTTTGATTCTCTTGCATTTGTCACTTCAGTATCTTTTATTTCTATTTTTTTACCTGAAATATTTAAGGTCTTACCTCCTAAAGTAAGACCCTCTAATACATTAAGTTGTGCTCCTGTTTCAATGCCCTTTAATTTATTCTCATAAGCTGTTGTAAAATCTTTCGTCGACAATCCCTTTCCAGAAACTTTATCAACTTTTCCTTCATTTATCTCTTTCATTTTGCTATCAATTTTTTTCCAATTATCGTGAAGTGCTCTATCAATATCAAAACTCGAATCTAAATCTTCACTACTATTTGTATCCCACATAAATAAATTTAAAAAACTTGTAAATAAAGACAATTCCATTCCCTCCTTTTAATTTATTTTTTTCCCATCTATATATACATCTCCATTCCAGATTTGTAATGCTCCACCTATATTTTCATTATACATACCATTTATCGCTATTCCATTTTTAGTTATAGCAATTCCTGGTTTTCCACTTCCTAATACAAATTCATATTTCGAAGTAGTTAGTTTATCAGCAATACTTACTTCTATTACATAACTCTTATTTACATCAAATCCATTTGCATTTAAGTCCCCTTTTATTAAGCCTTCAAAAGAAAAATTCTTTCCATTTTGTGTAGGCTTCAAGACAGTTTGTCCATTTTTCCATGTATTTGATGTAGTTTCTCTGTATCTATATGAGCAACTTGTTATAGTATTTAAAACATTGCCGAAACTTCCTTCCCATATTATACCGTTAAAAGAAAGTGTTGTATTTGCTCCTATGCCATTTTCTCTGACTACTTCAACTTTACTTATTACTATTGCTGAATAATCAATATATCTTGATGGAGATATTTGTTTGAATGTACTATTTCCTCTACTATCAATTGCATATATAGTGAAAATATTACTCTTAACTGAATTAATAGTTGCTTGGACATTAGATGTACTTGAATAATTTACATCTACTTGACTTTCACCTATAACAAATCTATATTTTGACATAGTCGCATAGTTTTTAGCAATGGCTTTATTTGCTGTTGAAATAGTTGCTCTCACATTACTATACCCTTTTACAATATATTGATTATTTCCTGTTAATGCAATTGTCTTTGAATTAATATCTGCATATGTAAAATTTGAAAAAGTAGGATTTGAATTTACAACATTCAATGTTCCTACTTTTTCATCATAATACTCTGAATTTCCATATGTAATTACACCAACTTTTATTGAAACAGAATTTGTATTTTTACAATACTGAAGCATTTCTAAAATTTGCATTGCAGTCCATGTATAAGATGTAGCAGTTGTTTTTTTAGAAGTTAATCTTCTTGTTCCACTCGGGCAATCTAAAAAATATGCAATTTGATTTCCAGATGGATTATTACACTTTACTGTTAATGATTGATTGCTATTTATACTGAAATTATTATTAGGTGTTGTTATTCTTGCAATATCTTTAGTTCTCATTGAAACTGTATTACTTTCAGACCATAACCCACTATCTTTTCTTCTTAATCGTATTTGAACATTATAATTTGTATTTGGTGCTAGGTTATTGATTGTAAAGTTTCCACTTTTATTATCTCCTGCAACAGAATCTCCTGCCTCTATCCAAGCTCCACCATTTAATCTATATTGTGTCCAATCTCTTGCTGGATTACAATTCCATGTAAGGTCTAACTTATTTAAATAACTTGCTTTTGAATATAAATTACAACTATTTAAATGCCTTGGTATTTGATCAAGCCACCAACTGCCATTACCTCTACAATTTACTGCAACTGTATATATTCCTGCTTCAGCTGAAGCACTAAATTGTTTGCTTCCATCATTGTTATGATATATTCTCTTTGTTCCAGATACTACTGTTGTTCCATTGTAAAGATTAAATCTTGATGAATTATAATATACTTGTTCTCCATCTATTATTACTTTTACATTTCCTGTGGTGTACCATTTTGTTGTGCTTCCACCTGCACCAACGAGATTCCAACCTATATCAGTGTAGTTTCCTTCTATGCTTTGACTGTTAATCCACCAGTTGAAAACTAAATATCTTACACTATATGCATTTGTATTAAAAGATCCACTTCGTGACATTTTTATTCCTCCTTACAACAAACTACTTAACCAGATTTGTGAATCTACTTGTTGAACTAACATACCTGCTATTTGAGCTTTACCTCTTACAATCATTTCTTCTGTTTCCATACCTTTATCTGTAAATTCTGCAACTGTTTCATTTGTATTAGTATTATTGATTCTTACTCCATCAGCATCCGCTTTTAATTCTGTATTTTTTGTACTTGATTTTACACTAATTCCTTTACCTATTTGAACTGTATCTGTAATTGTTTCGTTTGCATTTTGTGACCATGTTTGTTTCATGTTACCAATATTACACATTAAATCCGTTATTATAAAAGCATCATCTGTATCCGAATAAATTCTAAATTCAATATTATTAGATTTAATTTCTATTGTAAATTGTTTTTCTTTGAACTCTCCATCTGTATCTTCTAACTCCCATCTTTGTTCATTTATTCCTATTGCTCCATTTGCAAGATTAACTAATTTTTTATAGAGAAAACTTATTGTATAAGTACCATTTTTCACTTGAATAGTTTGTTTTGCTGTGCCTACTTTTACCTTATAAGCCAAACCTGAAACTGAATTATTTTTTATATCTGTATCAGTATATTCTTCTATATTTCCATCAAAATTCTCTGAAGCATAAGAAAACATATTGTCTCCACCTGTAGTCGAAACATTATTTGTCAAACCTTCTATTGTTTGTTTTAAACTTTCTATCTTTTCATTTGTTTCATTTTGAGAATTTTGAATTTTTAATTCTGTGCTTTCTAAATCCATACTAATAGAATTTACTTTATTTTCAGTTTCTCCTTGTTGCTCTATAATCATTTTTATTTGATTATCTTGTTTATTACATATTATTTCAGTATTAGTAAGCCTTTTTTCAATTCCTGTTGCATATTCATATTTTGTTTCTGAATAATTAGTTTCTTCTGTATAACTTTTTTCTTTTATTCCTGAATCAATATTTTCTATTATATTAAATAATATAGTTTTAAATTTTTCTCCTTTTAAATTTTTTAGTGTTACTACATCTCCAAATTCAAAGTACCCAAATCCAAAACTAGTAAATTCAAACACATAATATTCGAGACCTTTTATTTTATTAAATATATCAACAATAAAATTCTCTCTGTTTCTATCCATTATTTGATTGTTATCTATTCTTATTGAAACTCTATCTTCAGGATCTATATTTTCTGGATAATAAATATTATCTTCTTGAGGACTTCTTCCTAAAACTAATGAATTGAAAGCACCTATTTTCTTTCCTATTGTTAATTTTTCCAAGTCATTTTCATCAATTACTTCTCCAGTCTCTTCTGGGTATGCAACATATAAATCTTTATTAAATATTTTTATAAATCCACCTGCAACGGCAGCAATTTCATCTAGTATATCTCTATATGTTACATTTAATCCTAAATATTTATCTTCATTTATTATTTTGTTAGCATTAACAAAATCTTCTGTCTTTAAAATAAATCCAAATTTATTACAGATAGCCTTTAAAAGTACAAGCACAGTTATATCATTATTACTGTAATCTAAATTTAATGGTTCATCATCGTATTTTATATGTGTATCTATTAAGTGGTCAAATAAGTATAATTTTGTAGTATTTTTATCTACAACATCTTCTTTATCGTAAACAACATATTCTCCATAATCTACATACTCATAATCTTCAAACTCTGATAACCTTACACCAAGTTTTACATTTATAGTAGAAGCAGATGCAATATTTTCTCTTCTTTCTTTTTGTATTAAATATTTTACCCTTGTGCTTGATAATACCCCTGATGACATTTTTCCTACTTCTTTTACTGTATAAGACTTGTCCAAATCTGTTGCTAAGTATTTTATTCTCGTATTGTTCAAATCTTTATTTTTTCTTTCATTTACTTGTCTAACTGTTAATATTTTGTCTACTTCTATTGAAGTATAGTTTTCTACTTCCAATGTTAATTGTCTCATAATAGAAGTAAATAATTCGCCATTTACAGAAGGTTCAGCACTTTTTATATATGTTTTATCAATTGTCGTTTTCCCAAAATTTAAAAGCATATTTAACTGTTTGCCATATTTTTTCATTTTGGTTTTAAATGATTTAGGTGTTTTTAACATGCTTATCCTCCCTTTCATTCGGTATTAAATTTACTGAAAACGATTTGTATTTCATTTCTGTACGAAGTAATAAATCTTCTTCATAATCATTTGCATAAAAATCTGCTGTACAAGTACATTTATATTTGTTATTATAATATTCTACTTCTATTGAAGCGGAATCAAGTATAAGTTCTAATTCTGACATTTCTTCTGCATCTAATGGTTCTATTTCGAGCATAATTTTAGGGAAGTTACCAACTAAAGATCCTTTCATGCTTCCTGCCATATTTCTTCCTGTATCTGAACTCCATAGTTTGTTTCTTCCCAATTTATAACTTATAATAGATTTGAAAGACTTTCCATTTAATTTTATCAAATCTCCACTATATTTCATTAGTAACACCTCCCATTAGTTGCTAGTGCTAATCTGTCATTTCTTTTTTGTGTTTTTCTCTGTATTAGTTCATTATCTAAGAATACATTTACATTTATAGGTTGATCATTATTGTCAGAAGGTTCTTTACTATCATTATCTTTAAACATTTTTAATGCAGTAAGTACCATTTCTAACATTTTATCTTCTGGTGCAACTATTTCCCCTTGTGTTTTGTTATCACCAATTACTGCTAATTGTGGTTGATTTGCTTTTACAAATCCACCTTGTGCTAACATAGGGATTTGTGGAACTCCTATTGTATTTATCCAATTAAATGGTTTTAATCCCATAATATCTACATTTTTTATAGATTTTAATGCTGAATTTAAACCATTAAAAGGAACTGCAATTACTTTATTTATTCCATTAATAATTGCATTTACAATAGATTTTAAACCATTCAATATTCCATCTTTTATACCATCAAAGATTTTTCCACCTGTACTAAATACATTTTTTACAGCTTGCCAAGCTTGACTAAATTTATCTTTAAACCAGTCTGCTATATTTCCAAACACAGATGTAATAGCATTCCAAGCCCCTGATACACCTTCTTTTACTTTTAGAACAATTGTATTCCAAACATTAGAAATAGTTGTAGCAATTCCATTCCATATATTTGATATTGTATTTTTCACAGCATTAAATACATTAGAAATAGTTGTTTTTATTCCATTTATAGCTTTTGAAACTATATTTGCAATTCCATTCCATATGTTTTGAAAAAATGTTTTTATTGCATTAAATACTGTCTCAATAATTCCTTTTACTATATTTATAGCTGTTTCTATAATACCTTTTATTGTTTCCCATACAGCAGAAACGATTCCTTTTATAGCATCCCATATTCCAGAGAAAAATGTCTTTATTCCTTCCCAGGCTTTATTCCAATCTCCTGTAAATATTCCAACTACAAAGTCTATTAATCCTCTAAATGTATCTATTATTCCTCCAACTGCATCTGCAATAGCACCAAAAACAGCTTGTATAGTATTCCATATCCCTTCAAAAATTGGAACTAGAACTGGTATAATATTTGCTATCAACCAATCAATAAGTGGTTTTAAAATTCCTTCCCATAAAGCTTGTAATCCACTTGTAATAGAACCTATAAACTCACCAATTTTATCTACTAATGGCTTTAAATGTTCATTCCATAAAACATTTATTCCATTTGCAATATTATCTAAAAAAGGAACTACATATGTATTATATACCTCTAAGAACTTTCCAAAAGTATCACTGAGTCCTACTTTTAAACTTTCCATAAATGGATGAATATAATTGTCATACACTTCATTCCATTTATCTCCTACATAAGTCATGGCTTCAGCTAAAGTTCCTGTTATTGTTTGAATTGGTTGTAGTAAATTATTAAATGTATCTTTCAATTTTTGTGCATTATCAATAATTGGTTGGAACAATAACCCTTGAACATCTACTACAAATTTTCCAAAAAATTCTTGCAAACTCATAAGAGGATTTGAAAACATTGCAATAATATCAGCCCCAATTTGCTTTGCTGTATCACCTTTAAATACATCTGATATTTCTCCTAAAGCTTGCCATAAGTTACCTGTCAATGCCATTTCTTCACTTGAGATATTAAACATTGTAATTATGTAATTTTTTATTCTATCTGTGTTTTGGCTCAAATATTTATCAATACTTCCAACTAAATTTTCTACTAAATTAATACCTATTCTTGCTATTGCTCCTGTTGTTTGTCCTAAAGAATACATCAATGTTTTTGCCCAATTGTCTGCTGCTCCTAAAACTTTTGGATCAGTCCATATATTAATTAAAGTATCTTTTATTCCATTAAGATGCCCTATTATTCCATCAAAATTAGTATTTCCAAAACTTGCATCAAACCCTTCTTTAAATATATCTGCTAATTCTCTTAATTTTTTTAGTAAGCCATCTATCATTGAAGTATCTTGTTCTACTGTGGCAGATACATCTAATGAACTTGTTAAACCAGGAGTTCCACCAGCAGAACCTCCACTTCCTGAGCCACCGCTTCCTGAATCACTGTTATCTCCTAATTTATCTATCTCATCAAATCCTGCTGTTTGCAATGCTTTTTTAGCCTTTTTAGCCGATTTTGCAGCACTATCTCCTACTCCCCCAACAGCATTAGAGGCATTATCAGCATTAGTTGCCACACTTTCCATTCCACTTGAAACAGTTTCAACACTGTCAGCTTTTAATCCAAATAAAGATAATAATCCAGCAAAAGCTGTAAATAGCTTTGTAACTGCATTAGTAACTGCTGTTAATACTGGAATAAATAACTTTGCAAAAGGTTGTATTACATTTCCTATTGCTGTTTTCATATTAGTAAAGGCTGTATTTAACTGAGCAAGCTTACCTGAATATGTATTAGCATAAATTGCAGCATCATTGCTTTGAAATTTTGTTTCTTCCAATATACCATTAACTTCTGCCTGAATCTTTTCTGCTTGTGTTAGATTATTAGTTGTTTTTCCAATAGATTTTGCATAGTCTTCCCACATTTTAGCCACATTTTTTGTTACACCTGCATTATCTACTACTACAGAATTTTCATTTTTTAAACCTTCTGTTGCAAGAGATACTGCATCCCCTAAACTATATGTACTTTGTCTTGCAAAGGTAGCACTATTTTTTAATGCTGTCATTGTTTTTTGTATTTGATCTTCATTATATCCTCTTAATGTCAAATTCTTATATGCAGTAACGGCATTATTTAAAGGAACTAGTCCATCTGATATATAATCTTCAATAAATGATTTTGCCCTATTAAAACTTTTTCCTTGTCCTGTTAAAATAGAATTTAATCCTATCCATGCATTAGTAGTTTCTGTTGCCACATTCAAACATTCTTTTCCAAACTTTACTACTGCTGCCACAGAAAATGCTGCCATAACAGCTTTTCCTATTTTCCCTAAAGATGATGTTATTCTTGTAGATGCCATATTGGCTTGTTTATCAACATTATTTAATTGTGAACTAAATTTATCGCTATTTAATATCAAACTTAAATCAATTTCACCTACATTTGTACTCATTATTTGCTACCTCCTTTCTCCTATTGCTAAGAATACTTTTTCAATATTTTTCATTGCTTGTTCATAATCTTGCTCACTCATAGCAGTTATTTGCCTATTATTCCATTTGTTATAAATTTCTCTTTCTGCTTGAGAGAATTTTTTTATTACTTCTGGATCTTTTTCACTTCTAATTCGAATAACATTTCCTAATGGTGTATCTCCGTTCAGCCCTGCTATATCACTGCATAATTCTCCCCAACTTAATTTGTCTATTTCTTGTCTAATGCTATATTTGTATTGTGTTTTTAAACTAGATGCAATTAAATCCCAGTCATCGAACAAGTCATACCACATTTCATTATTTCTTATTGTCTTGAAATCGTTTCTCCATTTCCTCATAAGGCACTTCATTTACTATTGCAGACATCGCTATAACTATTGCCTCTAATCCTGGTATTGTTGGTTTCATTGCTTTTATTTCTGTTAATGCCTCTTTTCCCATAAGCATTTCGATCATTTCATACATTACAGAAATCGACATATCTTTATTTTGTATTTTTTCTTGTACTAATAAATAATTATCAGCACTTGTATCTACTTCAAAAACTTTCCCCTCTGCTATTTTTATTGTTTGTTTTTCTTTTCCTAATTTTGAGCTAATATCAATATTTGCCATATTAATTCATCCTTTCTTTCATTTTTAATAAAAAAAATAAGCCCCAGTTTTTACACTGAGGCACTTATTATCCTGCTGGTGTTACTTCTGGTTTTCCGCTAGATTGCAATTCAAACTCTAATGCCCCAACATTTGTTGAGTCTCCACCACCATTATTTGTAACAGAACATACCATTTTTTGCTTAATTTTTGTTCCACTTGGCATAGTCCATTCAAAAGGAACATATGCTCCAGAACCCATTGCAAATAATTGTTCTGCAATATAATCATTGGCTTCATCGCCAATTACTCTTTTACCTGTAAAAGATATAGACCAAGCCTTTGCTGTTAATAATCTCTCTACCCAGCCTTCACCTTCCATTGGATACCATTCTTCTATACCGTTATCAAAACTTGGAGAAAAATTTTCAAGTCCAGCTGGTGTTTTGAAATCAGTCCCTTCTTGTGAAGTCATTCCTTTGATTCCTATCTTAAATTCATTGTTATGAACAGGAAATACTCCTGCAGTTACTTTTGCCATAGTCATTCTCCTTTCTTTTCATAATAAAATTCTGCTTGTATGACTCTTTCAAAGATGTGTTTATTATCTGTTCCCACATCTATAGGCTCATTTACAAGCAGATTAACTAAGAATATTTGTATTTCATTTATTTTTATATTTTGAATATTTTGTAGTTTTTTATAAAACTTCATACTTATATTTTCAGTTTCTCCATAATTCATATTCCAATGAATTAAGAAACTTACTCTTTTAACTTCGTATGGAGTATGCTCTAAACCACCTAAATTTATTATAGGAACATCTGTTTTCAATTGATATACTCCTATTGACTTATCTTTTTTATTATCTAATTTACCTACATAAAAATTGTCAGTTTCTAAATCTAAAGTCTTTAACCATTCTTTAATATTATCTAGTGTTAGCATTATAAACCTGCCTCCTTTTTGTAAAATTGTGCATATGCATTTTTACAGAAATTTTTATTTTTTCCATTTATCCATGAATCGTACCAATTTCCTTGTGCATTTGGATTTTCTTTTGTTTGAAAATTGTATTCTGGATGATAATACAATCTTCTAGCTTGAGGAGAAGTAGTAATTAAACTTGCTTGTCCCTTACTACTTTTAGAATAATCTTCAAATGTGCTATTATTTTGCATATCACCTGTATCAAAGGGCATTACTTGAGCTTCTATAACTTCAGTATGTAAAGCACTCATTGTTTTTTCTAATGCTATTGTAGATGCTCTATCTAGTTGTTTAATTTTAGGAACATTTAATTTTATTTTTGAAGTTACAGCTTTCATTACATAATCTCCAATTCTGTGTAATTAACTGTTCCATCAGGATTTCTTGCTTTTGTTCCTTGATATATTGTCCTTGTTTCTCCAAATATAGTAACTTGTCCTCCAGAAATAACAGCTAAATCTGGAGCAATATCACCTACAAAGTATGCTTTTGCAGTTAATTGAATTAATACTTTCTCTGCATTTAATACTTTTTTAGCTTTATCTTGGTAATTACACTTTAAATCTTTTTCAAGTACAATTACTGGCTCTCCATATTCTGTTAATCTTTCGCCATATAAAACAACATGAATATCTGTCTTACATTCTTTTTTTCTCACTAATTTAGGATAAATCATATTAACACCTCAAATTTCTACAAGTTAATCCTGTTTGCATTAATAAACAATAATCACTTTTTTGAATAGCAATTCCATTTTGAATTTCAATATTCCAATTAGAGCTATTAAATCCCATTGACACTCCATTTATTGAATAACTAGATAATACTGTTTTGATTAAGTCTTCATTATCATATTCAAAGTCAGCAAGTTTGCATATAACCTTTTGAACTATATCTTTTTGAAAATTTGTTAAATTCTCAAATTTTCTTTTTACAATACGATTATAAGTTAATGTATCTATATGCATACTTGCTTCTGCTAATTTTTCTTCAATTTTATCTTTAGGAATAATTGAACCTTTATAAGTATTTTGATAATAATCTTTATCTACATAATGGCTCATATATCATCACTCCTATGCATTTCTTTCAATATAAAATTGAATAGCATCATGCTTTTTATTGTAAATAAATACATCTTCAAATGATTCTTCAAAGTATGTCCATTTTCCTTGTGATAATGAACTTGGAGCTCCTAATTGAGCAAAATCATAAGCTATAACTGGAATTACTGCTGATGGATGTATTAATAACATTTTTACAGCTTTTGCTTCTCCTGCTACATTAAATCCATCATCTGTAAACTCATAAGCAGATTTCATAGCAGTAGTTGGAACACCTATAACTTCCACTTCTCCAATTCTGTCTAATGATCTTGCAACAGCAGTATCTTGTGCTGACAAGTTTCTAGCTGCTTCTTTTGCTGTATCAATTAAAGTTTTTGTTGGAGTATCTGCATATAATAATCTTCCTGCTGCAGGAACTCTTTTTTCATCCATTTTATCCATTAATGCATCAAATTTAGTTAATACATTTCCTAATGTTAAAACTTCATCCTCTGTTATGCTTTCGATTTCATTTTTTAATTTATATAATGCAGTAATCATTTCTGCATCCATTTCTGGGAATTTTTGTTCCTCATTCATAACTTTTGTAATATTTTGAATAGTTGCTACATGATTTGTTTCTTCAATATCTCTTGGGTGAATAAGTGTATCCCAAGTTCTGTGGGTTTTCAATTTCTTTGGTTCTTCAGCATTGTTAAAGTTTCTTCCAAAGCTTCCAATTGAATCTCTATCTCCATTTTTTCTACCTTTTACAGTTAAGCTTGGTAGAATTACTGTATCATTTCTTAAAAATTTAACATCTGGCTTTACTGCACTCCACAAAGCTCCAAAATATAATGTATATGGATATGCTTGTGCTAAAGCTTGTGAATATTCTTTAGCATAATTTAAATTAGTTTTTTCAAATGCCATAATAATTTACCTTCCTTTCATTTTTATTGTTTTTTAGGTCTTACACCAGCAAAGTTGAAATCAAATGTTCCATTATTTGAGTTTGTACCATTGTTAGTGTCAGCACCAACTGTGATTCCTACAGTTCCTTGAACTTGTTTTTTTAGTCCTGGTACATCATCAATGACCTTTTGTAGTGCTGTTTTTAAAGTATCTTCTAATACATTCCCATCTTTATCTGCACATTTACTTAAATCTGCCATTTTTAATAGATATGGCATTGTTTTGTTATCGACATTCAAATCGTCTACAAATTCAAAAGCCTTTTTCTCTATTTTTAATCTTTGATTTTCTAATTGTGTTTTTTGTAAAGATGCTTGTGTATCTGTAAGCTCTTTATTTTGAGCATTAGCTTGATTAGCTTTTTGAGTTTTGAAAGTATTTATTGCACTTTCCATCTCATCTTTGCTTAATCCTTGCTTTTCAAAATAGCTTTTTAATATGCTATCTTCTGTTTTTGCATTTCTACCATCTATCATTTCTTGAATTTTGTTATAATCAATTGTGTTAGATGCTTGATTGTTGTTTTGCCCTGTAGTGTTTTGGGCATTATTTGGATTTGAATTATTGTTTACATTGTTATTTGTGCTGTTTTCTCCATCCATGTTCACTACCTCCCACTTTTTTAAGTCTTGAAATGACTATATATTCACAAGCTTTTATCCTCATCAGTGTTTGGAGTATTAAAAAAGAGCCTATTGGCTCTTCTTAATTAGCATAACCTTTAGCTTTTATTTGTTCTGCTCGTTCTTTTGAAATTTTGTATTTTTTATCTGTTACTTTTTCAGTTTTTTCTACATTTGCAATGATAAATTCCGTTCCTTCTTCATAGACTGCATTTGTATATCTATCAATGAATGTAATATTTGCAATTATTTTTTCTTTTGCTTTTTCAGTCTTTTCTTTTTTCTCTACTTTTACTTCTTCTGTTGTATTTTTTGCTTCCTCCACATTTTCGTTAGTTTCTGTTGTAACTGTTGGTTCTTCAGTTACCATTTCATTTTTAATTTCTTCTTTTTTCTTTGCCATGATAAAATCATCCTTTCTTTTTTTATTTTTATATAAAAAGAGCCTATTGGCTCTAATATTAATAACTATATTGTAAATTTTGCATCTTCTCTTTCGTATTTTCTTTTTAAATTATGTTTTTCACAAAATTCTTTATTGTATTGTTCCCATTCAAGTCTTTTATTGTGATATTTTTCACAATTTGCATCTTCAGTAGATCCTAATTCAAGTCTTTTATATTTTCTAATTTGTCTTTCATTGTATCTTTGTTTTTGTTCTATTACATAATTTTCTTTTTTCTTTTCTAATTCTGTTGCAGTTGGTGGGAGTGGTTTCTTATTAATTCCTGGGAAATATGTTACTACTGTATCTTTGCAATTAGGATGAAATAGTTTTGCTTTTACTGCTGTACTTAATAGCGGATATCCTGTTGATTTACTTTCAGCTTCCGTTCCATTACTCCATACATCATCAATAAAAACTTTTCCTTGAAACTTTATACAATAAGGACATCCTCCTCCACGATTTGGAACTAATACTGTATGAACTCCCCATTCATTTCTTTTTTCACCTTCACCTTGTAAATATGCTCTTTTATTTGCTGTTCTTATTGCCATTTCTGCATAACTTGCAATATTAACCATTGAACCATTTGAATATTCAATATTATTTATTCCTTTTGAAAGAAAATCCTTTGTTGCCATATCAATTGCTTGTTGTGCTGTTCCGCTTCCTGTATTAGCATATACTTGAGCATCATATATTATTTTTCTATATTGGTCATTTGAATATCTTAATATAGACAATTCCGCTTTTTCAAAATTTTCTTTAGTTTCATTTATGAGTGCTTTTAATTTTCCTTCATTTATTCTGAAAAAACTTGATTCTGTTTGATTTACTTTTTCATATATTCTAGTTAACTGTTTCTTTTTTATTCTTCTATTCTTAGTGGTTTTATAAATATGCCACATCTTATTTATTTTCTTATTGCTACTATTAAAAGTACCATTCTTTATAGCTTCTAATATAACCTTCTCTTGTTCCAACTTGCCATTTTCATAACTCTTTTTTATCAATTCTTCAATATCATTGTTAATAGTAGAAAAATCATTTTTGAACATTTTTTTATTTGTGCTTTTAAAATGCTCTAAAGCTTTTAATTGTTCTGACTGCCATGCACTCCAATTTATATTAAGGTCTTTTTCTTCATTTAAATGCCTTGTAAGATTTCTTTTCATAGATTTTATTAATATTTCTTCTATTCTTTGAAATGCTTGACTTATATCATACTCATTATTCATTTATAACCTGCTCCTAGTCTTTTTTATCTTTTTGTACCTTTACTTCAGGTTCTTTTTTGGTGGTAGTAACATCTGTGTCGGTGGCATCTTCTTCAACTTGCATTTCAGCATCAAAATTTACAGCTGGTTCTTCTATATCAACAATCCCTTGTTCTGCTTTTAATCTAGCAATTTCTTCTAACTTCCATTTTTCATCTTTTGAATCTCCATACAGTTCTTCTACACTTGCTTCTATACTCATTATTCCTTGTTGTCTTCCCTTTCCTACTGTTTCTACTTGTGCTTCAAAAGATGGATTATTATATTCTCCAAATTTCAAACTTATTTCTATATCTTCTGGTGTTGGTTTCTTTTCCATTTGAGCTCTGGATTTTAAAACAGTATTTATAACTTTTGGTATAAAGTCTACCAAAGTATCTATTATTAGACCTCTAGTATATAGTGTTGTTTTTTCCTTTTCTCTTTGTGCTTCAGCATTATCTAATTTTTTTGTATCAATTCCTAGTGTAGAAGGACTTATAATTCCTTGTAAACATAAATCCAAAAAGGTTATATATGATTGTAAATAATTTTCAGTTGGTATCTCTGCTTGTTGTATTTCTATTTGATTTTTATTATTTTCACTCATATTTGCTTCTGGAGTAATAAATTTATTATCAAAAGGATTACTATTTATTAATAATTCCCCTGTTTCAGGGTCTCTTGGAATCATATTTTCTGGAATATATTTTATTGCTCTTCCTGCCCTAACTGCTTCTAACCATTGTGAAATTATTTCATCAAAACTATCAAAAGAATCATATTTTCCTTCAAAAATAGATTCTCCTCTACCCTTATATTTTGCTGATTCATTTAACATTATTGGAATAGCCCACATAACTGATTTATCAAAAGATATATTTTCTAGTTTTTCTAAGACTTTCACTGTTTTTAATGGTACTTCTTTATCATCTTTTAATAACTTATAAGTTATATATCCATATCCATAATGTTCTTCTAGCATATATGTAGTATTGTTTTGTTCATGGTATGATTTAAATACAAGTTCTACTAATCTACCTCTTCTATATTTAAAATCTATTTTTGAACCTTCTACCCATTCAAGAATAGCTTTATCTGATATATTAACATCATAATTTATTTTTATTGCTCCATCTCCTATATGTAATAGGTCTGCTAGTAACGATTTTAGCATCTTATTATCAAATTCATTTTCTTTATTAACTTGTTTCCAATATTCATCTTCTACATCATCACCAGAATAGTCTGTCATTACTGTATTTATTATTGTTTTAACTATTAATTTTGGTAATCCAGAATGAGATTTTTTCATTCTAATATCTGCTGTTTGTGCTGCTCCCCAAAAAGTATCTGCTGAATTTTGTAATTGTCCATAAAATTCTGCTAATTCTTTACTATCGCCTCTATACCATATTTTATTTCTAATACAATTAGCTTGAAAATCCATATTTTCATTAATTAAAAATAGTTGTCCTTGTGCAGGTCTAATATCTAACCATGATTTAATCATATTTTTCACTCTTTCTCCAATTTTCATTTTCTTACTCCTATCTTATCTACATATGGAATCCAACTATATTGGCAACTATTAACCATATGATCATTTGCATCTTCTGGTTCATTGTCTTTGTCTTCTTTCCAACTATAAACATCAAGTTCGTTGCAATAATTTGCACATGTATCAACAATAAAATAACACCCATCCTTGAACCATCCAAGTTGAGTGTTTATTCTATCTATTATTTGCATTTTTGCTTTCCAAGCATCATTAAAAATATAAATACATCCTGTTAATCTTTTATATTTTGCAAATTCCTTTATTGTAGCTTGGTCTGCATTATCTATAAATACATTTCTTGCTAATCCCCACTCTTTTCTATTTCTTTCCAAAAAGTCCACAAAGTTTTTAACTGTGTCACTTGGTGCAAGTGGTTCTTCTAAATTAGCATTATTATAAACTCTTTCATCTAGTAATATATATTTTCCTTTATTAGTTATACCGGCAAATGACATTGCAATAGTATCAGGACTTATTGAACTATATGCTGTATCTAGTCCTGCTGTAAATAAAATAAAATATTCTCCTTGCTGTCTGTGGCTTTTTTCTAACCTAGTTGTTAATTGTATTATTTCATTTTCATCTGATTTTAAATATTTCTTTGCTTCTTCTTTTGTAATACAATGTTTTCTTCTATCAAAGTTAAGAAAAACAAGCCCTGTAGACTTGCCTCGTAATCCTTTTATTTTATTTTTCCATAATTTTGTCCCTACTGGAACAGACTGTATAATTTGTTTTTTCTTTTCCTTTGTTAAACTTTTATTATGATCAAAAGTAAAATACCACCAAGTCCAATCATCTGTTTGTTCTTGATTTAGCATTTCAAGAAGTTCTATTGGTGCATCGTTTTTATATTTTTCTGTTGGTCTAGCATGATTAACAAATTGTGAATAACATTCTTTGTTTGGATCATCTGGATTCATAGTACACAATCTATAATCTGCACGCATAAATGCTTCCCTTACAAATTCCATATCTGCTATATTAAATTCATCTATAAACAAGCCATAAACTTGTCCACCAAGAGCTTTTTTCCATCTAGCTTTATTATCATATCCTAAAACATAAATAATTTTATTTCCTTTTGGAGTATGATAAATAATATGTGGTAATTTTATATTTTTAGCACCATTTGAATGATATTCTATTGCTCCACCTTGTTCATAATCTCCAAATACAGCTATTAGTCCATTATCGGAGTTTATTATATTTTTTTCTATTGTTCCTAAATCTAATCCTGAAATTATACTTGGCTTTGAACCTTCATAATCTGCAATTTTAAACATAAATTTTGGAATAGCAACTGTTGTTTTTCCAGCAAATGTAGTTCCTTCTAAAAACTCTGTACTTGCTTCATGCATAAGAAAATCAATATATTTTTCAGATAGTGGAAATTGCTCATTTTCTTCCATTTTTACCACCACCCAATTGCCTATTTATACTTTCTAATAAAGGAGTTGTACTATTTATATTTAAGTTTATATCTTTACTTTCTCCATCAACATTTATTTTTATTAAACTTTCTATTGTTTTTCTTTTTGCTTCTTGTACTCTTGTTAATCCCTCTTCTATTCGTTGTATTATATTTATAGTTGGTTGTGCCTCCGTTACTGTTTCAGTTTCTGATTTACTATTTTTCTTTCTTATAAAATCTATTGTCATGTCTTTACCTTGCTGTTTTAAGTTTTTTATTCTACTTAACATTCGCTTTTCACGAATAGTTAATATTTTATAGTCATTAATTAAAAGTTGTTCTTTATCGTTTACTTCAATTGTATTATATAGTTCTAGTTCTTCTTCGTCTAAAACATCTTCATATATTTTTTCATATTCTCCTGTAACTACAGCATTTTTGTTATCTTCTGTACCATGTCCTCCTTTATTTCCTATTGCATTTTTATTTCCTTGTTGCAATTCGCTTTTACTTCTAGTCAATTTATTTCTTCGGATAACACTTCTTAATTCAGGTTGAGTGATATTATACTTCTGCATAATATCTTTGTATTTCATACCTTGCAAATAATCATTTTTTATATTTTCAATTTCTGCTTCTGTCAATGCATATCACCCACCTCCATTACTTTTCTAGTATTGCTTTTTCACCGGTTAGGTTTTCCCACCTCTTTATAATAACATCACAATATTTTGGATCTAGTTCCATCATATAGCAAGTTCTTTTGGTTTGTTCTGCTGCAACTAATGTCGTTCCACTTCCGCCAAACAAATCTAATACTAAATCTTCTATTTTACTACTATTTTTAATTGCTTCTACTACTAAATCAACAGGTTTCATTGTAGGATGTAAATCATTCTTTTTTGTTCTTTCAATATCCCATATATCGAAGTTCTTTCTATCTCCATAAAATAAATGAGACGAAAACCATCCATAAACAATTGGTTCATATTTACTCATATAATCACTATTAGATAAGGTGTGATTTCCTTTATTCCATATAATTAAGGCTTTATATCTATTATTTAGCTTATCTAATGCTCTAAAAATGTAATCTAACCCTAACCTATAAAAACATACATAATAAGCACCTTTATTATATTCTTTTATCATTTCAAACATTTTATATATAAATTGGTCGCCTTCTTCTCTACTCATATTATCATTTTTTATTTTTCCATGGACAGCATTAAAACTTTTACTTCCATCTGCATGAACATTACCTTCAAAGTTCATTAAATACGGTGGATCAGTAAATACCATATCTGCTTTATTATTATTCATTAATTTATCAACATTTTCTTTTACTGTACTATCTCCACACATTAATCTATGTTTACCAAGTAACCATACATCCCCTGGTTTAGTTGTTGGTTCTTCTATATCATTTAAAGCTTGGTCTATATCAAAGTCGTCTTCTTTTGTTCCTGTAATATCTTTTAAAATATTATCTACTTCATCAAAAGTAAATCCTGTTGTACTTAAATCAAATTCATCTTCTTTTAATTCAGCAATTAATTCTTCTAATTTTTTATTGTCCCATTCTCCAGTAATTTTATTTAATGCTATATTTAATGCTTTTTCTTTATTCTTGTCTAAATCTACCATATTGCATTCAACAACTGTATAGCCTAAATCTTTTAATACTTTTAGTCTTTGGTGTCCACCGATAACAGTCATATCTGTATTTACTATAATTGGATCTACATATCCAAATTCAATTATACTTTTTTTGATTTTTTGGTATTCTTCATCTTCTGGTTTTAAATCTTTTCTTGGATTGTAATCTGCTGGTTTTAGTTTTCCTATTTCTATTTTTTGAATATTCATTTCTATACTCCTTAAAGCAACTTATTTCATATTTACAAGTTTTACATTCTCTTAACATACATTTACCCAAATTCATAGGCATACCTTCTTTTGTATTTTTTGGTTGCGGACATAGGATTCGAACCTCGTCTATGGGATATGACCCCATTGTGCTTCCATTGCACCATCTCCGCAATATAAAAAAGAAGCCACTATTTAAAGTGACCTCATTGATATATACAAAGGAGAAACAAAAAGGTATTTATAATTTTCTCAATTATAATTATAACAGATTATTTTTTTAAAAAATATAGACAAAATATATAAATTTTATATACAAAATTAAGACATTTTATTTTTGTTGTACTCTTTTTGCATAATTCTTATTGATCTATCAATGGTTTTCTGTATTGCTCCATATCCTCTATCTTTTTTTGTAGCTATTTCTTCAATGCTCATCATTTGACAGTACCTCATATCAATTATGTCCTGGTTATATTTCTTTAAAGTTTTGACTAAATCTTCTACTATTTTCAATTTATTTTCAGTTCTTTCTATATATCTTTTTTTCTTTTCAATTTTTTCTTCTTTTTCCGAAATATAATTTTCTATGTTAGAGCCTGTAAATCCTTTTGCTTTTGGCATACCATCTAAATTGGAACTTTTTGCATCTAATACTTCATTTTCTAGCTCTTGTATCTCTCCTTTTACAATAGTTATACTTGCTTTTAATGAATTATAATTCTCTAATACTTCTTGGACTTTCATCTTATGTACCTCCTATATTTTAAATATTATGAATGTTAATACAATACTAACAACAATTTCTACTAAATTGATAATCTTATCTTTGCTGGTTATATATTTATTATTCATCCCATCCACTATTTTAGATATAGCATAAATTCCAACAAAAAATATAAATATTGCCTTAATTATTGCCATTTGTAAGCACCTCCTTGTTTCTAGGATATTGTGTTCGTTTTATATAGTTTGTAAGTAAATAAATTTGTTTACTTACTTATTAAATTGATTTATTTTTATCATTTGAACCATAAATTCTGCTGTTTTTAGTTCAATCTTTTTCATTATCTTTTCTGCCTTTTCTTCATCATCTTCATTGTTTAATTCCTCTAATAGTTTTACAACATTTTTCAATATATTTGAACATTTTTGAAAATAACCTTGCAATTCTTTTATTTCTGTAATTTCTTTTTCGTTATCTCTATCTAATGCTTTAATCATTTTATTTATTTCATCCATTACCATTACCTCCTATTTAACTTGAACCTGAATATTATTAAAATTATATTTTTTAGCAATTAAGTATGATGTATAGCCATCTATTAAATTGTTATCTTTATCAACAATAATTGGTACTGCAAATTGTTTATATGTATTATAATACCCTATTCTGTTTTTCATTTTTCCTGGATTAGGTTTCCTAAAATCCTTAGGTATTTTTATGTCTGATACTTTTATTATTTTTGTTTTTCTATTAATATATTTTAATAAATCGTCAATCATATTGTCTTGTGCTTTAATATACTCATCTTGACTATCTATTATTGCTTCTTTTCCTTTTAAAAGTTTAGCATTACAATATTCCATTACTGCAATATTTATCCATAATAAGGAAACAATTATCCATATTACTTCTTTTTCAAATATTGCTACACCTATTTCAAAAATCGCCATTAAAACATAAAATACAATCATCCATTTATTTCTTTTATTTAACTTTGTCATTTCTTCCCAAGTTTTCATTTTCTTTATACCTCCACCCATTTCAACTTTTCTTGTTTTTCTTTTGGATTCCATTGTTTCCAAATTTCCTCACTATATTTTATCAATTTCATTCTTTTTTTATCGTATTCTGTTACACAATATTCATTAGCTTTGAATCTTTCATTGAAACCACAAAATAGATTCATTAAATCTTCAATTGGACTTCCTGTACTTTTTATTGGTTTTGCATAAATACCATAAGTCTTATTTAACTTTTCATCTGTTTCAAATATTGCACATACATCAAATGTTGCTATTCCACTTAAAAAGTGCATTGCTTCTTCGGGAGTAAAATCTTCTATATTTAAGAAACAAAACCCTACTGAATTTGTTTTTCCATTATGCTTTTTATCATTTTTCAAAGTAAAATTATTTCTATATTTTTCAAATTCTACCTTTGACATAAATCTAAATACTTTCAAAGTAAACCTCCTTGACATCATATCCTGTTTGTTTTAATTCTTTTTTTGTTATAACTTTTATAATATTCAATTGTTCTAAACTATAAAAATTTGCTCCTAAACCTCCTTGATATTTTGTTACTCTCGACATATATACAGCTGAAGAATTTTTAGTTCTACAAAAAATCAAATCTCCCTCTTCTAATACATCAGATATCTTTTTACCATGTTTAGCAATCCAATTCACAATTCCTTTATCGCTTTTATATCCATTTCTTTTTTCAAAAGCTATCAATTTTCGATTTCCTTGTGTTTCAATAATATTAATTATTTTGTCTATTGTCCCATCTTTAAATCTTACATATTCTTCTGGTTCTATTTCATCATAATAACAACCACTACATCCCATTTTTTCTACTCTGCAATGTTGCCATTCTTTGTCTGTACATTTCATTTACTTTTTCCTCCTAGTATATTTATTAAATCCCAACTTGGATTTCCTTCTGCAGATATTGTCTTGCTTCCGCTTCTTAATGTTGCTATTGCTGTATCTACATCTATCATTCTTACATCAGAGCCCTCAAAACATATTAAGAAATATGCTTTGAGACCTGCATTTTTACATTTTTTCATTTCATTGCATTGTTTTATATCTTTATCAACCATGTGCCATTTTCTATTCTTACATTCTTTTGCATCAAATACTGCTTTGTAATTTGATAGAAATATCTCATAATCAAAAGGCTCTCCTTTTATGTAAGTTCCATCTTGTAATCTCTCTGGATAATTTTTGTGTGCATGTCCACCTATTGATTCTACATAATCACATACTTTTTTAATTTGATTTTCAAATATGTATCCTCTTCTTGGCATTT